>VFKO01000228.1 GCA_009885515.1 Rhodobiaceae bacterium
GCATGTTGGCTCAACAGCTCAACGTTGATGTGATCTCCAACAACATTGCCAACATGAACACCACAGGCTTCAAGCGCCAGCGTGCCGAATTTCAGGACATGCTTTATCAGACGCTTGAACGCATGGGTGTCAGCTCGTCCGATCAAAACACATTGATCCCAACCGGCATTCAGGTCGGCTCTGGTGTTCGCACCGCCTCTGTTTACCGCATTATGGGCCAGGGCAATGTCCAGCCGACCGAAAACCCTTACGATCTGGCCGTCGAAGGCCGCGGCTTCTTCCGGGTGCGCATGCCAACCGGAGAAACCGCCTACACCCGCTCAGGCGCCTTTGCACTGAACGCCAGTGGAGAACTGGTGACTGCCGACGGCTATGCCGTCGAGCCTGGCATCACCATTCCTGATGGGACCGTTCAGGTCACGGTCAACCCGCAGGGTCAGGTTCTTGCCCGGCTTGCTGGCCAAACCAGCGACACAAATGTCGGCCAACTCGATCTGGCAGCGTTCGCCAACGAAGCGGGCCTCGACGCACAAGGGTCTAACCTGTTCCTGGCCACCGCTGCCTCCGGCGCCGCGCAAACCGGAACACCGGGCTCGACCGGTTTCGGTGCGGTCAGGCAAGGCTACCTCGAACTCTCTAACGTCAACGCCGTGCAGGAAATCACGTCGCTGATCACCGCTCAGCGGGCTTACGAAATGAATTCCAAAGTCATCACGGTGTCCGACGAAATGCTGCAAATGACAGCCCGATTGTCACGCTCGTAATACCCACAAGGACCTGAACCATGCGCCTTTTGCTTTCACTTGCAGCAGCAGCCCTGCTCAACGGAACGGCCTTGGCCGGAACCGTCGTCGCCGCCGATGCGGTTCAGTCGCGTATCGCCGAAGCGATCGCCTCTCGCATCCCAACCTCCGGCCACTACAAGGTCGCTCTCGCCGACCCCACCTACCAACTGGCTCTGCCGGACGCTGCGGAAAACCGCTGGCAAATCGCCGCCCTCACTTACAGCGCCGCGCGGCAAAGCTTTGAGGCAACGCTCAGCTACAACAGCGGTCAGGGCGCAGATGACTACGTCGAGCTGTCCGGCCGCGCCCATGCCGTCATCGATGTCCCCACATTTGCACGCGACATCGCGCTGGGCGAAACCATCGGCGACGCAGATCTCACGACCCTTGAGTTCCCCGCCGGCAACGTCAACCCGACATTGATCACCTCGGCGCAAGGTCTCGCCGGACAAGCCGCCCGCCGCTTCGTGCGCGCCCGGACACCGCTCTTCACCTATGACGTCGCCAAACCTATATCCATCAAGAAAGGCGATCCCGTTACGGTCACCTTCCTGCTCCCTGGCATTCAACTTACCACGCAAGGTCAGGCGCTCAATAACGCCGCCAAAGGTGACACCGTTTCGGTCCTCAATCCCAGTTCGCGGCGCACGATCGAAGCACGCGTCACAGGACCAGGTGCCGCAACTGTAAGCGCACCCGGCATCACCACGGCCTCCGCAAATTGAACACCCGAAAGAACCCCGTCATGCACAGCCCTTCCCGAATTGCCCTCACGCTCATAACTCTGATACTCGGCGCATGCTCTACGGTGGACCGCATCAACGCCGTCGGCCAAGCCCCGGCTTTGACGCCTATCATTGACCCGCGTGACCGCAACGGCGACCGCGTCATCACCATGCCGATGCCCCGCCAGGAAGCAGTCGCCCGTCAACCGAACTCGCTCTGGGCGGCGGGCTCACGCTCGTTCTTCAAAGACCAGCGCGCCGCCAAAATCGGCGACATCTTGACCGTGATGATCGACATTGCAGACAAGGCCGAAGTTTCCAACCAGTCGACGCGCAGCCGCAAATCCGAAGAAGGCGCCAACATAAACAATTTGCTGGGATTCGAAAACACGCTTGGCAAGATTTTGCCCAACGGCTACAGCCCCGAAGCCGCCATCGACTTGGGCGCTGATTCCTCCTCGACCGGTCAAGGCACCGTGAACCGCAAGGAAAAAGTAGAACTCACAGTCGCCGCCGTCGTCACACAAATTCTGCCGAACGGAAATCTCGTCATCGAAGGTCATCAGGAAGTGCGCATCAACTTTGAACTGCGAGACCTGTCTGTATCGGGAATTGTTCGCCCCGAAGACATCAGCTTCCTTAACGAAGTCAAGCACACCCAAATCGCCGAAGCTCGCATCTCATACGGCGGCCGCGGCCAGATCTCAGACGTGCAACAGCCGCGTTATGGCCAGCAGGTTATCGATATTCTATTCCCCTTCTGAAGCTGGCCACCACCGGCAACAGAATGGACAAAGGCCGGGAGCGCTCCCGGCCTTTTCTTTGTCTGACTGGATACCGGATCTCAATCGTCGCGATAAATGCGCTCGCGCTTCTCGTGACGCTCTTGCGCCTCGATGCTCAACGTCGCGATCGGACGCGCTTCCAGGCGGCGCAGCGTAATGGGATCGCCCGAATCTTCGCAAAACCCGTACGTGCCTTCGTCGATTCGGCGCAAAGCGGAATCGATTTTGGCAATCAATTTTCGTTGTCGGTCCCGTGCCCGCAATTCGTTCGCGCGCTCAGCTTCTGTCGACGCTCTGTCTGCAAGGTCGGCCTGGGTCAAAGTTTCCTGAGCCAGATTGTGCAGTGTCTCCCTCGACTCGCGCAGGATTTCTTCTTTCCAATGAATCAAGCGGCGCCGGAAATACTCGCGCTGACGCTCATTCATAAAGGGTTCGTCTTCAGATGGCCGGTATTCGGGTGACAAGGCAACGCTCATGACGGCTATTCCTCCCCGGCACAATCAAAAGCACCAAAGCGCGGCGGAATATATGTGCCTGCTTGGACCACAGCAACAGAAGAAAAAGCAAGCAATACTAAGGATTCATGAACAAACCAGCGCCCAAAATTGTTCATCTCGCATCTGCGAAGTTGAGCTTTGCCAGTTCGACCCGCGCTCGTAAGTCGATTTCGTCCATAACCGACGACAGGCCGGGATCGACAAAGTCTTCGCGCTTGGCCCCCACGAGCTGAACCAACCGCTGCAGCGTATCACGGCTGACATGGCCCGCCAGCAACCCGTCGCGAACATCATCGAGCAGATCAAGCATGTCTTTGCCACGTCGTGCCGCCCTCGCCCGCCCCGTTGTCGAGCTGGACATCTCTTGCAGCGCAATCAGCGCCTCGACGGACCCAATCGGCGAAGGCCCAGAAACACAAGCCGCACTACGCGTATCCTCAGCCTGCACCAAGGAAAACGCGACGCCACTGGGCGCCGCCGTGCGCGTACGTGCAGTCCGCGCAGCGTCGACCGGTCTTGAACCATCGACTTTGATCACGCCGGAATCCCCTTTACCGCTAAACAAAATTAATCCGAACTTAAGCATGCGCCCATCGCAGTTAAGATCGGCTGAAAACGCCCGGTAATTTTTGCCGCCACGGCCCGCCTGCATTTGCCAAAAAATCCGAACCTCAACGCATTCAACCACTTAATCGGTGATCTTGGTTGGCACAAAGTTCGCTTTGCTTCTCTCGAATTATTGCGCTCAGAAAGAGAACCCACGCCCAATGTATCGCGCCCTATCAATCTTGGTAGCCCTCGGCCTCCTGGCCAGCGTTGCACCTGCCGTCCAGGCCTATTCGCGGATCAAGGATATCGCCGACATCGAAGGTGTGCGCGACAACATGCTTACAGGCTACGGCCTTGTTGTCGGTCTTAACGGAACCGGTGACGGTTTGCGCAACGCACCGGGAACCCAGCAAAGTCTGCAAGCCATGCTCGAACGCCTGGGCGTCAACACGCGCGGCGCAAATATTTCAAGCGGCAATGTCGCCGCTGTCCTCGTCACGGCAACCCTTCCAGCGTTTGCCACCCAGGGTTCGCACATTGACGTCACTGTCAGTGCTATCGGCGACGCCAAGAACCTCCAGGGCGGCACCCTCATCGCCACACCGCTTTTCGCCGCTGACGGCAACGTCTACGCCGTGTCGCAGGGCCAGATCGCCATCAATGGTTTCTCGGCACAGGGTCAAGCCTCATCGGTCACCAAGGGCGTCCCGACATCGGGCCGCATCGCAGCCGGAGCCATCGTCGAGCGCGAAGTTCACTTTGACCTCGCGTCAATGCAATCGCTGCGTCTGGCACTGCGCAACCCCGATTTCACCACGGCCCGCCGCATGAGCGATGCGATCAACGCTTTTCTGGGCAGCCCAGTGGCCGTGACGGATGACCCGGCCACCGTACGCGTGACACTGCCACACGCAAACAAAGGCAACATGATCAGCTTGATCACCGACATCGAGCAGTTGCGCGTCCAGCCCGACCTGCCGGCAAAAGTCGTCATCGATGAAGCTTCGGGTATCATTGTCATGGGCGCCGATGTCCGCGTCTCCGCCGTGGCGATCGCCCAAGGAAACCTGACCATTCGCGTCACCGAGATCCCGCAAGTATCGCAACCTGAACCGTTCAGTGAAGGCCAAACGACCGTCACACCCAGCACCGACATTCAAATCGAAGAGCCTGCTGACCGCAAACTCACGCTCATCCGTTCGGGCGTCAGCCTTCAGCAACTGGTCAATGGCTTGAATTCACTGGGCGTCGGACCCCGCGATATGATTGCCATTCTGCAAGCGATCAAAGCGGCAGGCGCCTTGCAAGCCGAAATCGAGGTGATGTGACATGAACATGCTGGATATCACCGGTTCGCAACTCCAACCATCGCGCCCGTCGCCATCAGCCCAGCACAAACTCGACGCATCCGCCCAGGATTTCGAAGGCATGTTCCTGTCACAGATGCTTGAAACGGTTTGGTCGACTGTCCCCACAGATGGTGCCATGGGCGGCGGCACGGGTGAAGCCATATTCCGTTCAATGATGATCCAGGACATTGGACGCCAGATGGCCCAGCAAGGCGGAATCGGCCTGTCCGGCCGCGTCAAGGAAGAGCTCCTCGCCCTTCAAGAGGCCAGTAGATGAGCGCGACCCTGACCAAAGCTGAAGCGCTCATCGCCCTGACCACCCGTCTCGCGGCATTGATCGAAGACGATGTCACCACGCTGATCGCAAAGCGTCCGGCCGCACTCGCCCACAACGAGGCCGACCGCACAACAGCGTTGCTGATGTACGCCAAGGCCGCCAGGGAATTGAAATCAACCGGCGACCTTTCGCACATGCCCGCAAACACGAAGCAAAGAATACAGCAAGTCACCGGCCGGCTGCACAAGGCATTGCGGGAACAGAACAGATTGCTCGTACGCTTCCGCCATGTCACAGAAGGCTTGATCAAGGCCGTCGCCGACGTCGTGGCCGCCCGCGACACGCCCGCAGTCTATGCAAAATCCGGATCGATGATCAGGTCGAACATGACAAACCGCGGCACAGCCATGACGCTGAACCAGGCCGTCTAACCGGCAAAAATCCCTCGCATAGCGATCACCGCAATTGCCGACGCGCAAGCCGACGCGACGGTTCCCCACGCCATGTCAATCAACGCCAAGCACAAGTTAAAGCTGTTGAGCACCGCCAAATTCGTTAGATTGTAGGTTCCGTACGCAACCAATCCAAGCGCCGCACCAAGACCCAAGGCCAGCAACCCAGATGAACCTTGCAAGCCCGGTCTCACCGCGAAGAAAACAAGTCCAGCGGAATACAAAAGATAAAATGCCGCGCCAGCCAAGAAGTTCGGCCGATCGCGTAGCAACCCGCCAATTTCAGTCGTATAGGTCTGTTTAGCCATCCAGACCAGCCACCAACAGTCTATGTCCAAGAAGGTGACAAGCGTGACGACATAGGTCGATAGAATTTCAATCATGAACCCGCCTACGCGTTCCGCTTCCGCCGGTATCACTTACGCCTTCAAAATCGTGCGGCCGACGAGCCAAAAAAACAGCGAATAGGGCAACACCCGCGCAAACTTCAAAATCGCAACAAAACGCCACGGATAGGCGATCTCGAAGCGCCCGCGAGCCAGCCCCGCGATCGTCAACCGCGCCGCCTCATCAGCTTGCATCAGAAATGGCATGGGGAAATCGTTCTGCTTGGTCAGCGGCGTCTCAATGAATCCGGGATTGATCACGCTTACACTAACGCCGCGCAACCCGAGTTCGGGCTTCAGACACTCCGCCAGGTTGATCAACGCCGCCTTCGTCGGCCCGTAGGCGGCAGCCTTCGGTAACCCGCGATAGCCTGCCACCGAAGCAACCCACGCCACATGTCCAGACTTTCGCGACAGCATCAACGGCAACAACGCCGACAGGCACCCAACCACGCCGAAATAATTCGTGCCCATCGTGTGCTGAAAATTCGCTGGGTCGAAATTGTCGATATCAACCGGGCTATAGGTTCCCGCCGCCATGATCGCCAAGTCGATCGGACCCATCTCGCGCTCGATCCGCGCCGCCGTCTCGCGGATCGCCTGGGGATCGGTCACGTCGAGCGGAAAGGCGCGAATGCCTGCCCCTAGACCCGAGAGTTTGTCGGCCGAACGCGCCGACGCTGCGACCGCCACTCCGGCGCGGGCCAGTTGCAGCGCGATCTCTCGTCCGATGCCAGTAGAGGCACCGGTGATCCAAACCACTTTCCAGGGCAGCTTGCCGCTCACACGCCGATGAACGGTTGGACGAGCCGCACCATCCTCGACTTGAATCGCGTCGGCGCCTCAGTCGCCACCAGACAGATGCAAGGCTGATCCGCCTCCGCCACCGGTTCGTGTTCGACCGCCTCATCGAGATCGGCGACATCGCCCGGAGCAAAGCGTCCCAGCCGGTCGTTATAGGCGCCCGACAAGATCAACGTGATCTCGCTCCCGCCATGACCGTGTAGCGGCATGCTTTTGCCCGCACCAACGCGCACCAGAAACAGCTTGCCGCGCGATCCGGCAGGCAGCGGCAAATCCACCATCGCCCAACCTGGCGCTTTGGTCTTCCATTTCAGGTCGGCCAAGCGCATCCCCGGCAACAACCGCGCCAACGGCGCCGGAAACTCGCTCTTGGATGAAGCCTTAGCCGGAAAACGATGCAGCGTCGCCCGGTCGAGCCGCTCAAGCGTCTGTGCGCGGCAGTCCTCTGACACCGCAGCAGCCTCAAGCGAGGCCAACAACCCACCGCCCACTTGCTCGGCCTTCAGCGCCGCCGCACGGCACGCGGAGCACGAAGAGATATGAGAAGCCGCCACCACGCTCAACGCGCCGTCGAGCGTCCCCGCCGCAAAGGCCGAAAGCGTGGCCGCATCCAGATGATGATGAATATTCATTGGAGAACCTCTAACTTTTTACGCAACCGCCCATAAGCAAGCCGCACCCGCGACTTCACGGTGCCGAGCGGCAGGTTGAGTCTGCGCGCAATCTCGCCCTGCGCCATGCCCTCGACAAACGACAGAATCAGCGGTTCTTTCTGTTCCGGCGGAATCTCGTCCAAGTACTGCGCGATCAATTGCGCCTCTTGTTTGCGCCACACCACTTCGTCACTTCCAGCCTCGCCCGACGGCGGATCGTAATCGTCGAGCACGGTAAGCGGCATCACCCCGTCGCGCCGGTGCCGGTCTATCCATAGGTTGCGCGCGATGGTGAAGATCCACGTTGACACCGCGCCTCGCGTTGGGTCGTAAAGCCCCGCCTTCGTCCACACCGCAATCATGGTCTCCTGCACCAAATCTTCGGCAAGTTCGTGCGTAGCCCCCTTACGCATCATGACGGATTTAACCTTGGGCGCGAATGCATCGAACAACTCGGCAAAAGCGGTGCGATCCAAATTTCGTGCAACGCCGCTCAACAGGCGCTGCGCCTCCTGATCGTCCTGACGACGCAAGGCCCGGTCATCCGATTTAGACATGTCCGAGACCACCGCGCGCAACGCTCAAACCTTTCATAGACACAGCTCATACGGCCCAAGACATGAAACGGATCACTCCAACGGAAGTACCCAGTTAAGCACTTTTCATCCGCTGATCCAATGCCCCACGCCCTGCGTATCAGTTCCAACAAACAGAAAGCCGCCGGTTTCGTGACACCCCCCCCAAACGCCCCGCTCAGCATCGCAGTCGTTGGTTCAGGTATCTCTGGCCTGTCGACCGCCTGGCTTTTGTCCCAGCGCCACAACGTGACCCTCCTTGAAGCCGACAATCGCATCGGCGGACATTCGCACACCGTCGATTGCATGGTCGATGGCACGAAGGTGCCCATCGACACCGGTTTCATCGTCTATAACCGCCCCACCTATCCCAATTTGACGGCACTGTTCGACTATCTGAACGTGCCGACCGCACCCTCCGACATGGGCTTTGCCGTTTCCATGTATCGGGGCCGCGTCGAATACTCAGGCAACGGCTTCCTGCGCATGTTCGGCAGTTTTCGCAATCTAGCCGACCCTGGCCACTGGCGCATGTTGCGCGACATCATCCGCTTCTTCCGCACCGCTTCCAATCACGCCCACACGCTAGACGAAAGGACGACATTGGGCGAATTCGCATTGGCCCAAGGCTATTCGAGAGAATTCCTCGATCGCCATCTTCTGCCATCCGCGGGCGCCATTTGGTCGGCGGCCCCCGAGCAGATGCTCGACTATCCGGCGCGCGCCTTTTTGAAATTCTTCGACAATCACGGCCTGCTGAAATTCGTCAGCCGCCCGCAGTGGCGCACCGTCATCGGCGGCGCGAGAGAGTACGTCGAGCGCATCCTCGCGGACGGACGCATGAATGTGCTGACAAACCATCGCGTGACCAAGATCAAACGCGCCAAAGACACCGTGACCATCGAAGCGGCCGGCGGCTTCCGCGCGACCTTCGATCACATCGTTATCGCCTCCCACGCCGACCAAGCGCTAGCCATACTCGACGAGCCCACTTCCGACGAGCGCCGCTATCTCGGCGCCTTTCGCTATACGACCAACCGCGCCATACTTCACCGCGACCGGACCTTGATGCCGCGCAACAAATGGCTGTGGTCGAGCTGGAACTATCTCTCCCAAGACGGCGCCGGAGCCCAAGCCTGCACCATCACCTATTGGATGAATGCATTGCAGCCGCTAAAGACGAAAGCCGACTTCTTTGTCACGCTCAACCCCGAACGCGACCCGGCCAAAGACACCATCGAGCGCGAGATGCTTTACGATCACCCCGTCTTCACACCCGAGACCGGGCGCGTCCAGCGAGAACTTTGGTCGCTGCAGGGACGGCGCAACACCTGGTATTGTGGCGCGCATTTTGGCGCCGGCTTTCACGAAGACGGCTTGCAAGCGGGCTTGGCAGTCGCCGAACAGTTGGGCGGTGTCAAACGTCCTTGGACGCTCGACAACCCTTCGACCCGCATTCACGTCGCCGATCGTCCGCAGCCCTCCAAGCCCGTCCTCTTGGACGCCGCGCAATGAGTAAGCCCCAGTCATGCCTTTATCGCGGCGAAGTCGGCCACCATCGCCTTGCCCCCGTGCGCCACGAACTGCGCTACAAAGTTTACAATTTCTTTGCCGACATCGACGACCTGCCGGGCCTTGCCAACCATTTGCGCTTTTTTTCCTACAACGGCTTGAACCTCTTCTCCATTGCCGACCGCGATCACGGTCCGGGCGACGGCACCTCGATCAGCGATCACGTCTGGTCACTGGTAAAGGCGACAACCGAAGGTGCCGACGTTCGGCGCATTTTCATGTTCTGTTACCCGCGCGTTCTGGGCTACGTCTTCAATCCGCTGACGGTCTACTACGCCTTCGATGCCAAAGGCGCCTTGCGCTTGGCGATCTATGAGGTCAACAACACCTACGGCGACCGTCACACATACGTCATCCCCGCCAGCGTCGGCCTGCAACAAACCTGCGCCAAGAAATTATACGTCTCGCCATTCAACGCCGTGGAAGGCCACTACATTTTTACCATCGACACCCCCGGCGATAGGCTGTCGCTCGGCATCGCCTTGACGACGCAAGACGGGCCGCGACTCAATGCCTGGTTCTCCGGATCGCGTATCGCGCTAACTGACCGCGCCCTGCTGCGCTCCTTTTTTGGCCTGCCGCTTTTGCCGCTCAGGATCGTCGGCGGTATTCATTGGGAGGCCGCAAAACTGTGGCTGAAAGGTTTGCGCCCGGTTGCCCGCCCCGCACCACCGGCACAAGCCACCTCATACGCCAAGACTGCATCGGGTGGCGAATGAGCGCCCACGCAGTATCCAGCTCAGCTGACCATCTCGACCGTCTGGTCGCTTCGATCGCGCAACGCCTTACGCGTCATGGTGTGAAAGATCATCTCAAGCTCGTATTGCCGTCGGGCCGCGTCATCGAGTTTGGTCAAACCTGTCGAAAGTCCGCCGCCGAAATTCAGCTCAAATCTTACAAGACGATTTGGGCATCGCTGCGTCGCGGTTCCTTGGGACTGTGCGAATCTTATGTCGATGGTCACTGGGAGAGCCCTGATGTGGGGCGCGTGTTTTCCTTTTTCCTGGCCAATGGAGCAAGCATCGACCACGCGGCGAAATTCACTTCGCTCGGACGCTCACTCGACAGAATTTGGCATTGGCGTCGAGGCAATACCCGCACCGGATCAAAGCGCAACATTGAAGCACACTACGATCTGGGTAACGAATTCTATGGGCTCTGGCTGGATGGAACGATGACTTATTCCGCGGCTTGGTTCGGCGGCGGCGCACAAACACTTGAAACGGCCCAAATGGCAAAAAACCAGATTGTGCTCGACGCGCTCGAGACTTCGAACGGCCATGACCTGCTCGAGATCGGGTGCGGTTGGGGTGGGCTGGCCGAAGCTGCCGCTGATCGCGGCGCCAACGTCACCGGCATTACGCTGTCGGAAGAACAACTGGCTTTCTCGCGAAAGCGGCTTGGTGCAAAAGCAGATCTTCGCTTGCAGGATTACCGCGATGTGGAAGGTTCGTTCGATCGCATTGCCTCCATTGAAATGATCGAAGCTGTAGGCGAAGCGTATTGGCCGCGCTATTTTAGAACGCTCTCAGACCGACTTAGACCCGGCGGCATTGCCGTCATTCAAGCCATCACGATTGACCCGCCTCTTTTCCCGCTTTACCGCCGCAGCGTCGATTTCATTCAGCGCCACATCTTTCCTGGCGGCATGCTGCCCACGCCCGAGATCATAAAGTACGAAGCCGAGGCAGCCGGGCTCGCGTATCATCCGGTGCTGAATTTCGGACTAGACTACGCGCACACGCTTTCGATTTGGCGCGATCGCTTCGAGGCGGCCTGGCCCAGCATCGCAGCGCTTGGCTTCGACGAGACTTTCCGCCGCAAGTGGCGCGTGTACCTCGCCTATTGCGAAGCCGGATTCCGCGCGCAGACCATCAATGTCGGTCTGTACCAGTTGGTCAAGCCGGCAAATCCCTGAACCCGAGCTCGATGCCTTCGCAGCCGAGAACCCGCCCTAAAGTCCGCTCAGCAAATTGTTGTAGGACTGCAAGGCCCGCGCGTTCGGCGTTGCTCCCGTCTTCGGCGTACGGGTGAGCGACAGGAATGCGCTCTTGATCACTTCCATCGCTGTTGCCAATTGGTACGTCACCGTACGGGCCTTCAGCTGGTCGCCGATACCGGTATCGCTCTTCAGCCCCAGCGCAAAGGTGCTGGCGCTCGTTTTCGTTGCAGCACTCTTCTTCGTGTTGTCCAGACGCACGGGATCGATGCCGAGCCCCGCGAGCGCATCAAACCCATCACTCCCGCGAATGAGCTCAATAACTTGACCCTCTTTCGCCGAAATCTTGATCCCGTCGCCGCCAGCCCGTGAAACCTCAGCGCTGCCCTTCAAGAGCAGAACATTACTGACCTTTCGTGCCAACA
>VFKO01000430.1 GCA_009885515.1 Rhodobiaceae bacterium
ACCCGTCCCCTTCGGTCACATCGGCGACGGCAATATCCACTTCAACATCAGCCAGCCCGTGGGCGCGGACAAAGCAGCCTTCCTCAACCGTGCACCGGAAATCAACCGCCTTGTCCACGACATCGTCCACAGCCTCGGCGGCTCCATCAGCGCCGAACACGGAATAGGCCAGGCCAAAATCGACGAAATCACCCTCTACAAATCGCCCGCCGCCCTGGAAACAATGCGCACCATCAAACGCGCCATAGATCCGCACGGCATCATGAATCCAGGGAAAGTGGTTCGGATATGACAGTCCTGAATGCGAGCCGCCGATTTGACGAAGCAGTGTAGAATGCAAATCCGCCCCATCCGCACCAAGGCCGATCAACGTGCGGCTTTGAAAGAGGTCGAAAGACTTTGGAGTGCGAATCCCGGCACACCGGACGGCGACCGGGTCGAGGTTCTCGTCACGCTCATCGAAGACTTCGAAGACAAGCACTTCCCGATCCCGGCGCCAGACCCCATCGCCGCGATCAATTTCATGCTGGAGCAAAAGGGCCTATCCCGCCGCGACCTCGAACCCGCCATCGGCAGCCGCGGCCGCGTCTCCGAAGTACTGACCCGCAAGCGCCCGCTCACGCTGCCCATGGTGCGCGCTTTGAGCAAGCTTCTCGACATCCCTGCAGACATCCTCGCGCAAGCCTACCCCACGCGGAAAGCAGCCTGACTCTGGCACCCGGAGAAGGCGCGCCCTTAATTCACGTTGCGCAGGGACACCATCGCAGTTACCGTGACTTCCTCGCGGTGGCCAAAGCCTGGAGGGCGGGAACATGTCGATGTCGGACGAAGAGACCTCAAGCGAGTCACGTTGGCCGAGTCTGGGAGTTTTGCTCTACCAGCAGATAACGATTGTCATCGGCATGTTCGCGTTCATCGCTGTCTTCGATCACGTCGCCAAATTCGAATGGCATGGGGCTCTTCGCGATATCATCGGAATTTGGGACGTGTACGTTCCTTCGGCGACGACGGCTCTGCTGGATGTCACGATTGTGCCATTCGCGAAGTGGGCTTTCGATTGGGACCTTGTAATCTCCCCAATCGCAAGAGACTACGTAACGGCGAGCTTGGCTCAGCTTCTTATCCACTTGAGAGCGGGAAGAATCTGGGACGATCTCACGGGCATAATTTTCGCCGTAATTTTTTGGCCACTGATAGTGGTGTGGGAAGCGTTCGCTAGTTCGACAGGTGAGTTTACCACTCGGCGCCTATACACATTAGCCCCAGTATTCTACGCAGGGCTCCTATTGACCGTGAACTACTTCCTGCTCTCCCCGAACGGCATGCTCTCCCGCTGAGAATTTGCTCGCCGCTTTCCCAGCTCAGCTCAAAATCTGCTCTCCTTCAACACCACATCCGCCCGCGCCCAAGCCTTCTCATACGCCGCTTGCGCCGCCGCCGCCTCACGCGTGCGGCCCAACTTGACCAGCGCCGCGTGCAGCCCGAACAGCGACCAGCCATTCTTCGGCCACTCCTTCAGATCTTGGCGGTACACATCGACGGCCTCACCCGCGCGCCCCGCTTGCAACAGCACCGCACCCAGATACTGCCGCGTCGGGAAATCCCACCACGGTGGCTCGGTGTAGGCCAAATTGTCTTGCGCAATGACGGCGGCCTTCAGCTCGTTGATCGCATCCGGCAGGTCACCTTTGGTGCGGGCAATTTCCGCGCGCACCACATGACCGGCGATCCGCACCATATCGTCACCGGGCACGCCAAAGCCTTGAAAGATTTTGCCGTCGGCTTCGCTGAACGACGGCGCGATCAGTGCACTCTCGCGCGTCGCCGCGTTCACATCGCCCTTCATGGCAAAGGCCCGCGCCCGCGCATAATGCCAGATCGCGGTGGCGTAGTGCAGCCCGGGATCGGGCGCGCGTGCCGCCAGAACATCATCCCACTTGCCAAACCGCAATTGCGCGTAAAGCAACGTTGGCACGAAAGCCTGTATGGGTGGCAGATCAAGCGCCATCTTCGGCTGCACTTTCTCGAGCACGCGCTGGGCGTACTCCAGCGCCAACGCCGAGCGTCCATCATTCGTCGCCGCCGTCCACACGAAGTGCAGATTGTGCACATAGTACATCGCCGAATACATGCCGCGATCATTCGTGGCGGCAAGATAGGCTTCGTCAGCTTTGGCGGCCTTCTGGTTCCATACAACGCCGTCTTCATAGCGCCCAATGCGGTTGTAGATATGCGTCGGCATATGAACAAGATGTCCCGCGCCCGGCATCGAAGGACCCAAGCGGTCGGCATAGACTTCCGCGCGCTGCGGCGTAGTGCTGTTCTCAACCGCATGAATATAAAGATGCATCGCGCCCACATGGCCAGGCGCCCGCTTCAGCACCCGCTCAAGCGTTGGCACCAGGGGCTCAAGTCCCGCCTTGGGTCTGCGCCGGTTAGCTTGCCAGTAATCCCACGGCGAGGTGTCCATCAGCGCTTCGGCGTACAGCGTCTGTGCATCGAGGTCGCGCGGATAACGCTTTGCCACACTGCGCATGGCTTGCATGAACGCTTTGTCGAGCTGGCCTCGATCCGCCGCCGCATCCGCCGAATAGCGCTTCGCCAGCGCCGCGATATAGGCACGCTCGGCAACACTCGCACCCGGCGCCAGTTTCTGCGCCATCCCGATCGCGTGAAAGGCCGGCGCCACAGCGTCCGGCATCATCGGCATGTTGATGTTGGGTCCGTGCGCAAAAGCAATCCCCCACCAGCACATGGCGCATTTGTCGTCACGCTTCAGCGCTTCCTCGAACGAGGAAATCGCCGCCGCATGATTGAAATTGAAAAGAAACCGGTAGCCCTGATTGAAATAAGCCTGCGCCTCCGCCGACGCTGTCGATATCTTGTGAGAATGTGTCCCCATATTATCAAACAGCGGCATGGTCTTGGCGCCGCCGGCGTGATGACCTGCGTGCGCTGCTGTCCCGGTTGGACCTTCGCCACGATCTTCGATGCAGCCGACGAGAAACAGCGGCACCAGCAGGACGCCCGCGAATTTAGCCCACAGTGAAACGTGCATAATCAACCCTCCAGGAAGCCTCCTATTTTGCACACAACCCGGCAAGTTTGCAATGGACGCTACCAGGTCGCGCGGCCACCCAGCGAGACCATGGCCGAGACGCTGTCATCGCTGAGAGCGCCTTGCGCATCGACGTAGCCGGTGATCCGCCCCGTCAGCGGCATCGTCATCGAAAGCCCGCCCGCGAAAGTGTCACGCGCATAGGCAGCGCCATCGACGTGAAAAAACACGTCCGGGTCGCCCGCAAAGGCCGCCGAGAATTCTTGCCGCCGGTCGAGCATTTCGTGACGCCAGTCCAGGCGCAATTGCGGAACGAATTTCCGGTCGCCCGCCCCGAAGACGCGCGATATCCGGACGCTGACGATTGTCCGCAACGACTGCGAGTCCTCTGGCCGCATCAGCAGCGACAGCCCGCCGCCGCCGCGCTCCTCGTAATCATCCGGCAAGGCGCCCTGATAGTTCAGAGCGAAGGATGGTTCAAACCGGAAGTTGTCGTTCTCAAGAATAGTGCCCGCTTCCACCGACGCGGTGTACGACCAGGAACGCATGATGCCGGTAATATCGTAGTCGAGGAGCCCAACGCTGACAAAACGCGCAGCCTTCGCCTGCGAGCCGATGAGACTGAGATTGCCGTTCACATAGGCTTCCGCGCCGCCGTACGCAACATAGGCGCCCAATTGCCCAGCCTTGATATTGGATTCATTCCGGCTGGCATCAAAGCTAACAGCGGTCTCGACATACTGCGCCGCCACGCCCGCGAGCAGAAGTGAGTCGAACACCCGGTCGACGCCGGTAATCAATCCACCCGTGATCTGCCGTGAACCGGGCGCATATGCATCGCCGTAAGTCTGCGCCCATGCGCCGATAACGCGCCCCCACACCGACGTGGTGCCGGCATCGCGGATACCCGTCTCAAGCCAGTCGAACGCGGTCGGATCGCCCTGCACATCCGACATCACCTCGCCGCTGGTGCTGGCTTGTGCATAGCGCCGCAAACACCAATCGTCGCCGGCCACCGTGCACCCCGTCGTCCGGGCCGCGTTGACGCGCTCGGCAACCGATTGCTTCCACGGATCGTCGGTGCGCAAAGCAGCACCGCTGCTTTCGGCATTCTCCGAGCCCGAGATCGCCGCATAAATGTCTTTGATTGACGACGGAGAACTATTGGCTAGCGTATTGATGAGGTTCACCAAATCCGGGTCCGATGGCCCGTTCTCGAAAATCTCGTCGAGCCCGTCCCCGACACCGTCGTCATTGCCGCCTCCCCCGCCCAATGAGGTGAAGGAGTTGCGATTGATCTGAAGTCCAACCGTCGTGGGGCTGTATATTGCGTCCACGGTGAACAAGGCGTTCGGCGCCTGCAGCAAGGTGACCGAACCAAAAGTTCCAGCGGTGCTCGCGCCCGAAATGACGTTGCTGTAAGTGAACGACGTGGCGGACGTGCCGCCAAATGTCAGTGGGTCGAGAAAGACGCCTAAATTCGCTCCGCTAACGTTTGCAGCACCCGACACCGTGAACTGCGGATACACGGTGGTATTCGTCGTCAGAAACACGTTCAGGTTCGAGCCGGCGGACAGCATCAACGACGAACCCGACAAGCTGGTGTTGTCGTCGAGATACATCGTACCGCCGCCATTGACCGTCATTGCGCCCAGCGAACTTCCGGTTATGCCGCCGCCGTCCACGCCTTGCACCGCACCACCAAGAAACGCGAATGCTCCGCTGGCGATGTTGAAGGACGACATGTTGGCAAGACTGCCGCCCGGCGTCACCGTGAGGTTCCCGTTTGCAACATTCAATGCACCCGAAAAACTATTCGCACCGGTCAGCGTGAAAGTGCCGCTACCCAACTTTGTCAGTCCGCCCGCACCCGAAGACGTGCCCGAAAACAAAGAGGACGAGCTATCGCCGGTCGTCAGTATCGTACTAGAACCCAAGCTTAGCGCCCCCGAGCCCGAGAAGTTGCCGATGGTTTCGTTGGTGCTAAGCGCAAAAATGCCCGCGCCCGCAATTGTCACCGCGCCGCTATTGGCAATGGCACTGCCGCCTTGTGCCGTCAGTGTGCCCGCCGTGATGGTGGTCAGGCCAGTGTAAGTGTTCACGCCGGACAGCGTCAGGTTCCCAACACCGATTTTTTCGATCGGGCGCGACCCGCCGGTTTCGCTGATGGCGCCCGATTGTTCCGCCGACCCAACCAGGACTTCCAATTGCGTCGTGTTGCTGTTGACAATAATCGGCGCCGCACTGTTGACCCCATTGCCATAGGAAACGACCGAGCCATAGGTCGTAATCGGCCCGGTTCCGGCGGCGGTGTTGCTCAACAAGCGAACGCCGCCTTCCAAAATATCGATGCCGCCCGTGAACAGATTATTCCCCGACAACGACAACATGCCCGTGCCGTCTTTGATCAGCTTGCCCGCACCCGACAATTGGCCGCCATAGGTGAAGGCCGTTGTCCGGTTGAATTTCAGAAGACCCGCCGCATCGATGGCGATGTTGCCGGATACGTCGCCGGTAGCACCCGCACCGCTGACCGCGATCACCGGTTCGCCGCCGCCGTCAAAGCCTGCGGGCGCAAAACTCGCGCCGATGATCAACGAACCGTTGGCGCCAATGTCAAAGTCGCCCGGCATAGTGCCGGTCACGACGACAAGTGCGCCATTCGCGATTGTCGTCAGCCCCGTGAATGTATTGGCGCCCGCCAACACGATTCCCCCGACGCTCGACAGATCGATGTGGCCGTTTCCTGCAACGAGCACATTGGAATCTTCTCCATAGAGATAAGGAACCAGATTGGTCGAAACGAATTTGAACGTCCCGTTCACCATGAGATTGAGCGACCCCGAAGGTCCAACACCTATGCCGCCGTCGGTCGCGCCCAACTGACCGGAGTCGTCAACGATAAGCGTCGCACCCGAATCGACTGTCGCGTTGTCGTAATAACCGCCGCCAATGAGAGTCCAGATGCCGCTATCGACATTGAGGTCGGTAAACCCAAGCCAGTCCGTAATCCCGGGGTTCGCGCTCGAACCCTCGCCATGGAATGTCGACGATCCCGTGCCCGACAGGTTCAACGTGTTGACCCCCGCGCCCACATCTATGCGCCCGTTGATGATGCCGGCCGTTGTCAGGTTCAGCGTATCGTTGCCGTCGCCTGTGGTGATGGCGAACACCCCGCCGATGGTACCGGAGTTGGTGATCGTCACCGGGCCGGTCGCGTGTCCGACGGGAGAACCGGGCTGGCCAAAATAAAGCGCCGTGCCGCCGTCCGAAGTGATGCTTCCGGTGTTCGTAATCGTCATCGCGCCGGTGCGTGTGCCCAAGACGCCGATACCGTCAGCAACGGCACTGGTATGAATGATCCCGTCATTGACAATCTGAATGCCCGCGCCGGTGGCATTGGCGACCCAAAGGATCGGCGTGCCGAAGGCCGATGTCACTTGCGCGCCGGCCGCTATATTGACGGCATTGGTATCGCCTACCCGCAATTGACTGGTGACACTACCGCCAAGAATGTCGTGGGTGTTGGCGGCCAGAATACCGCCACCAAGGCTACCCGAATTGATCGTGAAATGATCGACAATCACCGAATTGACAGTAACCGCGCCGCTGGTAATCTCAAACGCGCCCAGCCCGGTGACCGAACCGATGCTATTGTTTCCCGCAATCTCAAGCGTGGCGCCCGCGCCAGCATTGTTGCTGCCGGTGGCGCCCAATGTGCCTGCGCCCGCGATCAGGCGGCCGTTCAGCACATCGAAGCCCAACGTGGCAAGGCCGGCAGCGCCGGTCAGCGTGACGGTCGATGTCCCGTCCTTTTGGAACGCTTCGAAGTTTATGTATGTTGTCCCAATCTTGCCGGCATCGAAACTGAAATCTACCGCACCGCCGAGTTGCAGAGTGTCGCTACCGCCTTGCGCGTCGATCATCAGGTTTTGATTGCTTGCCGACGTCAGGAGGCACGTGTCGGCGGCAACGCTGGTCGGACAAACGCTTGACATCGCCGACTGTAAAGCGCTGAGAGCACCGGCCGGGCTCGTCCCGAAATTCAGAAAATACTGGAATGACGTACTCGCGCCGGTAGCGAGCGGTGCAGAAAATACGACGTGAAGTCCCATATCGGCGAGCGCCCCATTGCCATCGAACGGTGCCGTCGCAACACCGGTCAGGCTGGCCGCCGAGTCTATTTGGAATGGAAAGCCTGCAGCGACGACCGCACGTGAATCCGTCACACCCAGCGCAACGCTATATCGCGTTGTCACAGTATCGGAGGCCAAACCGATCAGAATTCCCGAATCGGTGAAAACATCGTTGTACGTTGAAAAGGGGCCGAGCCTGGGAATACCGATGTCGGGATCGAACGTGTCGTAACCGAGAAAATTACCAATAGGCTGCCCGGTATTCTGGACGGTCGTCGTCACCAGCACCGAACCCGCGCCGACGATCTGGTACTGCCGGGTGACCGTGATCGCGTAGGCGCCATTCGTGTAAGTGGCGGTGCCGCTGATGATGCCGCCGCTATTCGAAAGCACACCAAACGGAATTCCACCGCCGCTCGTCGTGTTGTTCTGGAACGTCGCCGATACACCATCGAGCATAAAGCCCCAGTCCGAGACGGGTATACCGGGATTGAAATTATCGAAGCCGAACGATGTCAACGTATCGATGGCGGCGTTATCGCTGCGAATGTCCAGGAAGATGTCGGTGTTTGAAAGCGATTCATTTGCAAATGCCGGACCCAGCGCCGAACAAGCAGCCACTGCCGCTCCAATCGCGAGCGGCGAAAATCTCCAGCGATGGCCGTTGATCTTAATCACAGCCCTCGACCTTCCCCAACTCGACTTCGCCGATGACACCATTCGGCTTGATCGTCACTTTTTCGCCCGGCCCCAGCGAGAGCGTCTGCCCGGTCTGCT
>VFKO01000547.1 GCA_009885515.1 Rhodobiaceae bacterium
CGTGTGCGATACACTCGATGCCAATTTGGGCTATATTCAGACCTCGATCACGTTCTGAAGTTTGAGGTAAAGTCGAATGCTGCGTCTATCCGCCAGCTCAATCACGGCAGCGTTGCTGTTCGCCAGCACCGCAGCCTCGGCCGATGCGCTCGACCGCGTCACTCTCAAACTCAATGGCCACATCAGCGCCGTCGGCGCTTACGTCGACCAATCCAACAGCGACGGCCTCGACCAGGGCGTGCTGGCCATCGACTCCGGCCTTTACGGCTCGGCGTCTCTGCCACTCGACGGCGGCGGCGAAATCGGCGGCCGCGTCGCCTTTGACATCGACTACGCCACCAATTTCGACTCGTTTTTGAACGACGCCGGTGCCTCAAACGTCCTCGAAGAACTCTGGCTCTATTGGGACTTCAGGCTTGGCCGTTTGCAAGCGGGTCTCCAGGACGGCGCCGCCGACATCTTGGGCCTCGGCCTGCCCTCCGCGACCCGGGGCATCAGGGTCGATAACCCTGAGATCTTCCTGATGGGCTACCCGTGCAACACGGCCTGCAGTTCCGACCCGCAAGCTCCCGGCAGCCTGTTCAGCCCCAACGGCATGCAACTTCGCACCGACATTCACGGCTCCGACGACTACCTCAAGATCATGTACGTCTCCCCGGACCTCGGCGGCCTGCACGTCGCAATCTCCTTCGCTCCCGACGGCACCCGCGATCCCGGCCAACTTTTCGGTGATGACGAAATCAACGAGCAAGCCAACATTTGGGACTTTGCCGCCAGCTATTTGCGCACGGTCGGCGAAGTCGATTTGGGATTGAGCATCGGCTATGTGACCGGTGAGAATGTGAACAACGTCAACTTCTTCTTGCCCGCCGACCCAGGCGATCTCGAAGAATGGGGCGCTGCCGCCAAGCTCGGCTATCGCGAATGGACCATCGGCGCCGCCTGGCGCCAAACCAACGTCATGGGCGGCGGACCCGTCGTTCAAGGCATTGGCCCCAACGTCTTTGAAGACCTCGTGACCGATATCTGGAGCGTCGGCGCCACCTACGAAACCGGCCCCTGGATGTTCGGCGCCAACTACGTCTACGCCGACGCCGATGTATTCTTCGGTGACCAACAAGAAGGCTCAGGCCTCCAGTTCGCCGGCGCCTACACCATCGACGAAAACATCCGCATCTCTGCAGGCTATCAGCACTTCGAATTCGACGGCCCCGAAGGTCAATGCCAAACCGATAACGGCGGAATCTTCTTCCCCCCGTGCGACACCCTCGACGGCAACATCGCCTACCTCGAAACGACGTTCAGTTTCTGAGACGGTTCGCTACTATTTCGCCGCCGGTCCAGATTGGCCGCAGGCTGAGCCTCCGCCATCACAAAAATCCGTCATGGCCGGGCTCTTGACCCGGCCACCCAGTGGAGCTTCACGCAACAGAAGAATTGAACCACCAAGAACACCAAGGCATTTAGGCTATTCGCCGGCTCTTGGTGTCCTTGGTGGTTCAAATTTTCAGTACGCTTCGCGCGCACTGGGCGGCGGCGCCACCCACCCGCGCACCAGCGCCACCCCGGCCAGGCGTAACGCACCAAGGCGGCTGATTGAATTCGCATCAATCCCTCCCAATGCATAAACCGGGCAAACGCTCCCCGCAATCATCGCCGCCAGTTGCGTCACACCCAAGCCGTCAC
>VFKO01000310.1 GCA_009885515.1 Rhodobiaceae bacterium
ACCCGGCATTCAACCGGCGTGATCGAAAAGGACGCTTCCGTCGTTGCTAGTACCACGAGGGGCCAGGGGCACGTGCGTTTCGCGTCTTAAGAGACGGTAGCAAATAATGATTGCTGAAGCGTAGTGCAAGGGTTTGTTTACGAACCTTATGAATTGGTTAAAGGAAGTCGTGTGAGTCTCTTTCCTCAGACCGCAGCGGCAGGACGACGGCAGAAGGACTCACACGAAGCAACGAAGAAGAAAGGCATTTACGCGAAGCGGTGGGCTCCTTCTGCGCGCAGTTGTTCGTTCCTTTCCTTCTTCGTTGCTTCGTGTGAGTCTCTTTTCCGCATTCCGCAGCTGCTTTCGGACCCGCCTTCTCCACAAAATGACCCACTCGATTCCCTGATGAGCCATTTTTTACAGTCAGCGGCGGTGGCTGCGTTTGAATGGCTTTTTCGGCTCTGCGGTGCGTGTAGGTGAGCCTGGCTTTCCGCCTTCGAGCAAGTGGAAGCGCAGGCCGCCGGTTAGTGGGGTGGCTTCTTCGAGGCGCACGCGCACCGTGTCACCGAGACGGAAGGTGAGGCCGGTTTTCTCGCCCACCAGCGCGTGGCTGCGTTCGTTGTGGTTGAAGAATTCGCGGCCGAGCGAGCGCACGGGGATCAGGCCATCGGCGCCGGTTTCCGCGAGGCGGACGAAGAGGCCGAAGCGGGTGACGCCGGAGATTCTGGCCTGGAACTCGGCGCCGACACGGTCGGACATGAAGGCCGCGATATAGCGGTCGGTGGAGTCGCGCTCGGCGGCCATGGCGCGGCGTTCGAAACCCGAGATGTCTTGCGCAATCCGGGTCAGGTGCCCGATTTCGCCGTCGGTGAGGCCATCGGGTCCCAATTTGAACGCGCGGATCAAGGCGCGGTGGACGATGAGGTCGGCGTAGCGGCGGATTGGTGAGGTGAAATGCGCGTAGCGGTGCAATGCGAGACCAAAGTGACCGATGTTGTCAGGGTTATACTCGGCTTGGCTCTGCGAGCGCAGCATGACGATGTTGATGAGTTCGGTGTTGGCGGTATTCTTTGCTGCTTCC
>VFKO01000008.1 GCA_009885515.1 Rhodobiaceae bacterium
CCCACGTTCTGGCCGGCTTGTTGAATTTGTACGTTTTGCATGGATAGTTTTTGAATTTCCCCCGGACCCCCTGTCCGCAGCGCCCCTTACCCCTTTGATCAAGGGAAGTCATTGGCACTGCGATTGCAAGGGGGCTGGGTTCATCGGACTCGTCGGTGCGTTGACGTCACGCGCCGACCTCGGCGGGTGAGATGCGGTCTCCTTTCGGGTGAGTGGATTTCAAAAACGCGACGAAGTTCGCCAGCAGGTTCGGCAGGCGGTCGCGGTTCGCGCGCCACCAGCGGACCATCACCTGCATGTTCGCGGATGACGTCATCCAGCGCCATTCCTTTTTCACGTTCTCGTGGCCACGCAGCAGGAACTGGCGGATGCCCATTTGCTGCTTCACCACCGCGAACGGGCGTTCCCCTTCGGACTGGCGGCGCGTCAGTTGGTCCGACGAGCTTTCAGCGGTCATGCGTTCGCGCAAGGCCGTGCGGTGCGGTTCGTATTGGTCGTGGCTCAGCGAGCGTTGAGTTCCCTCGGCTTGTAAGCATTTGTCTCGCAGTGGACAGGATGCGCAGGCCGTGGCTGCGGCGCGATAGCGCTGGCGGATCACGCGGCGTTCGGTCCCCCGCGTCGTTTCCGAAGTCTGGCCGATGTGACTCAACTTCTGTCCCTGCGGACACCAGTAGCAATTCTCCGCCGCGTCGTAGAGGAACGCTTCCTTCGCCAGTTGCACTTGATGGGGTTGACCTTGTTTCCCTTTGCGGACCACGACGATCGGTAATTCCGGCCACTGCTCCGGTGCGATTGGCGTGCGACCGTCGGCACGTTTCACGAACTCCGGTTGAGCGGCGATCAGGCCATAGAAGGTCGTCTGCCGCTCGGCCACCGCTTGCAGATTCGGCCCCGTCACGAACTTGCTGTCCACCGCTAGTGACGCGACATGCTGCTTCAATCCCGCGGCGGCGAAACGCGACTCGATCGCCTCCAGCGACGCGACCAGATGTTGTTCTTCGTCCGTGTTCTGAATCACGTCGCCATCCAGAATCAGTCCCGATTCCATGTCCACGGCCGACAACGGCGTGTAGTTCGGAGCGAACCCGCCCTCCTTGTTCGGCGAGATCCGCGACTCCGGATCGGTCAGCGGAATGCGTTCCGGAACCGGCTCCTTCGCGGCCTTCACGCGCGCAATCTCGGCCTGCGCGTCACGCACCGCCTGCAACCGGTTCTGAGTCTGCTTGCTCTTCTTCACGAGCTTCTGCTGCTTCGTGAGCTTCTGCGAACCGCCCAGCAGACTCGCGCCACCCAGTTGCTCTTCGTCGAGCGCATCGGCCTCGGCGACCTGCTTCTCCCATTCGGTGAAGGTCTGCTGCAACTTCCGCTCGAGCTCGTCGAGCTCGGCCACCAGCACCTTCTTCGATCGCGCGCTGCTGGCTCGCAACCGAGTCCCATCAAAACCAAACTGCGTCAGCGAGGTGACACCCATCTGAAACGCCAGCAACCCGAACTGCGTGTTGATCCCCAGCAACAAGTCGGCGAACTGCTTGCGAAAGATCGAGATCGTGGAGTGGTCGAGTTGCTCCCCTTGGACCAGCCAGCGGAAATCGACGCGACACCACAACGCGGCTTCCAACTGCCGACTGGACCGAACCCGCGTGAGATGCCCGTACAGAATAATCGACGCCAACACCCGCGGATGCACCGGCCGAGCTCCCAGCGTCCCGTGATACTTGGCTTCAAACGCGGTCCAATCCAGAGACCGCAGGATCGCGTCGAGGTCGCGCACGAGATGATCCTCGGGAATGACTTCGTCGAGCGACGACGGAAACAACACCAACTGATCCCTCGCCATCGGCGGCTCAGCCCAATTCATCGTCCAGCCCTCCTTGCCCACCACGAACTCGTCCACCAAACTGCTCACCCAAGGAACCCGCACCAAGCGGACGACGTTCGCGCGAAAATCGGAAGCGGATCAAAAAAATATCAAAACTTTCACAACGAGAAATTCAACAAGCTCTGGCGAGTGCGGCTACGGGGAATTCGGAGGAGACGATGTCGGGAGTTCGATTCAGCGTGGTCATCCCCACGCGGGAACGCGCCGAGACGCTGCGGTTCACCTTGCGCACGTGTCTCGAACAACCGTTTGACGATTACGAAATTGTCGTTTCGGATAATTGCAGCTCACCCGCGACCAAGGCGGTGGTCGAAGAGTTCGCCTCACCGAAAATCCGCTACGTACGCACGAGCGAACCGGTGGCGATGAGCACCAATTGGGAATTCGCGGTCTCGCACGCACGCGGTGAGTATGTCATTCTCCTCGGTGAC
>VFKO01000314.1 GCA_009885515.1 Rhodobiaceae bacterium
AGCAGACCCTAAAGAAGCCGGAAGAGAACCGCCCCATCCGGGCGACTTCAGCTCGGAATGGCGGGCGAATTCATTTCGGAATCGTGGGCGATTTGAAATCGGAATGGTGAGCGATTTCGCTCGGAATCAGCATCCCAAATCAATGAATCGAATGGCGAGAGCAGGGCTTGAGCCTCGGCGGCTGCAGGAATTTTCAGCTTTGGGAGTGTGTAGGCCGTTGGCTTCCAACCCTCCACTTTCACCCTGCTGAGCTCGCTCAATTCGATCAATTCGGCAATGCGGGCTTTTGCATCGGCGACTGGAATCCTGAAGTAATCGCGCAGATCCGTTTCGGTGGCGACACCGTGCGCACGAGCCGCAATTTTCAGCAATTCTCGTTGAGCGACTTCTTTGGAGGGCGTCGGCTGGTTGAGGATGCCTGGTGCAATTATTCGTTCTGGCAAATCATAAAGCCGCTCGAATCCTCTCCGGCCTGCTGACGTAAGTTGACCGGTCCAAAACAAATATTCGAGCGCGCGTTTTCCGTTGCTCCACCCCCACCAATTGCCGGTGGATTTGCCGCCGTCGAGCACGTCGCCGGCGGCAAGCGGACCGCGAGCGGCAACTTGATTTAGGACGGCTGCAACAAAATTGGGCTGGTCTTTTGCCAGGCTCGATGGCCCGCCCCAAATCCGCTTTCCACTGCGCGCCTCGTCCATGCGCCACCTGAACATGGGCTGAATCTCCATGGGAATGAGAGATGCTTCATGTCCCCAATATTCAAACAATGCGCGCGGAGCCTTTTGCGACAACGCATCCAGTGCATTCCTTGAATAGGGCCCCATTCGCGAAAACAGCGGCAAGTAGTGGGAGCAAACCAGGACGTTGACGCTGTCGAGCTGCAGCAAACCAATCCGCTTGATTGTTTGCAGCATTCTGGACGCTGACGGCGATTTCGTAGTGGGCTTTGAGCCAAACATCTGCGCAGTCAGCGCAAGTCTGCGCGCCTCTTGCAGCGATATCGAGTTTTCTTTTCGGGCGGTGATGCTGTCGTTCTTACTCATCATCTGAACTGGGTGCAGGGATAGGATTTGAACCTATGACCTTCAGGTTATGAGCCTGACGAGCTACCGGGCTGCTCCACCCTGCGTTAGTTCAGAAGACTGGGTTCAGGTATCTGTGAACAGATAAAATGGTGTGAGGGAGGATTTGTTTTGCACTGGTTTGTGGGTTTTGAATTCCGGCGTCTGTTTTCTGCAGGTCTGGCGGCGGCCTACTTTCCCGAGGCTTAAGCCTGAGTATCATGGGCGCTGGAGCGTTTCACGGCCGAGTTCGGGATGGGATCGGGTGTAGG
>VFKO01000171.1 GCA_009885515.1 Rhodobiaceae bacterium
CTAACCGGAATTCATCCCTTTCAGGAAGGAACGACATGGCGGCGCTCGCATACCCCAAAAAGACTCGCGAGTTTCAGAACCATCATTTCGACTCGACCATCTGGAACGATTTCAAATTTCGCGAAGACGACATCATCATTTCGACGTATGCGAAATCCGGCACGACCTGGACGCAGCAGATGATCGCGCAGATGATGTTCGGGCCCGATACCGAATTGGCGGTCGCCGAGATGTCGCCATGGCTCGACCTGCGCGTGCCGCCCAAGGAGGTGAAGCTTCCCATGGTCGAGGCGCAAACGCACCGCCGGTTCATCAAGACGCATCTGCCGGTGGATGCGTTGGTGTTTTCACCGAAGGCGAAATACATCTATATCGGGCGCGACGGGCGCGACGTGGTGTGGAGTGTCTATAATCACCACGTCAACGCCAACGCGCTTTGGTATCAGGCGCTGAACGATACGCCGGGCCGGGTGGGGCCGCCGATCGAAAAGCCGACGGCCGACATACATCAATACTTTCTTGATTGGATGGAGCGCGACGGGCATCCGTTCTGGCCGTTCTGGGATAACATCCGCAGCTGGTGGGCGATCCGGGATCTGCCAAATGTGATGTTCGTGCATTTCGCGGAGATGAAGCGCGATTTGCCGGGCACGATGCGGGCGATGGCGAAGTTTCTCGACATTCCGGTGGCGCCGGGAAACTGGCCCCGTATCCTGGAATATTGCTCGTTCGACTGGATGAAAGCCAACGCCACCAAAAGCGTGCCGCTGGGCGGCGCGTTCTGGGATGCCGGCGCGCAAGTTTTCATCAACAAGGGCGTCAACGGGCGCTGGCACGATACGCTGACGCCAGGCGATGTGGCGGCGTATGAGGAGCGGGCCCGAGCAGAACTTGGCGAAGACTGCGCCGAATGGCTGGCAACAGGAAAACTGGGCACTCATGAGCGCTGAGTTGAAGTCGTCTATCGAGCGTGCCTCACGTATCGTCGTCTTTACAGGCGCTGGAATATCAACCGAGTCCGGTATACCGGATTTCCGCAGTCCCGGCGGTATCTGGAGCAAGAACCGTATCATTTACTTCGACGAATTCGTGCGCTCGCGCGATGCTCGCGTTGAGGCGTGGACGCGGCTGTTCGCAGGACGCGAGACCTTGAAGCATGCGACGCCCAACGCCGGTCATCGTGCGATTTCGCGGTTGGTCGAACTTGGGAGAGTCACAGATGTCATTACGCAGAATATCGATGGTCTGCACCAGCAATCGGGAGTTCCGGCCAGCAAAGTGATCGAGGTTCACGGCAACGCCACCTATGCCAAATGTCTTGCGTGTGGCACGCGGCACGAATTCGATGAAATCGAGGCGGATTTCAAGGCGACCAGCGAACCTCCGGCGTGCAGGCTCTGCGACGGCATTGTGAAATCGGCAACCATTTCATTCGGGCAATCCATGCCCGAAGACGAAATGGACCGGGCAGGGCGAGCGGCATTGGCTTGCGACTTGTTCATCGCTATTGGATCGTCGCTGGTCGTCTATCCGGCAGCGGGACTGCCCATCGAAGCCAAACGCAACGGCGCGAAACTCGTGATTCTCAACCGCGATCCGACAGAGCTCGATCACCTTGCCGATCTGGTGATAAACGCTGAAATCGGGCCGACTTTGGCTATGATTGTGGGAGTAAATTAACCGAGCTTTGCTACACTGCCTCCCTCGTGGTACTCCCGCGCTCAAGACTGACAAATCAAGGATACTCAGCCTATGGCTTCGCGTTTCACCCTCGACAAAGACGAAGATACCAAGACCGCCGAACCTGCGCCGTTTACGGCCATCCCGCAAGCGCTGTTCAAAGCGCGCACGGTTATGATCTTTGGTGAAATCGATATGAAAGTGGCGGAGCGTGTAACGGCTAACCTCTTGGCGCTTATGGCCGACGATCCCAACAGGGACATCAAGGTCGTAATTCACTCGCCCGGCGGCCACGTCGAATCCGGCGATACCATCCACGACATGGTCAAGGCGCTGCGTCCGCGGGTGAAAATGATCGGCACGGGTTGGGTGGCTTCTGCCGGGACTCACATCTATCTCGGTGCTGATCGCGCTCATCGCTTTTGTCTGCCCAACACCCGCTTTATGGTTCACCAGCCTGCCGGTGGTGTTCGCGGCACCGCCTCAGACATTCAGATCGAAGCGGAAGAAATTCTGAAGGCACAGGACCGTATCAACAGGACTATCGCCGACGAAACCGGACAACCTCTTTCCAAGGTCAAGGACGACACCGACCGCAATTTCTGGATGTCGGCTGAGGAAGCCAAAGCCTATGGCCTTGTCAGCCGCATCATTGAGCGGATCGATATGGCGTAAGCGCGATGGTCACACCTTGGTGGCAAGGCGCGGTCATCTATCAAATATATCCGCGCTCGTTCTGCGACTCGAATGGCGACGGTATCGGCGATCTGAAAGGCGTCGAGTCCAAGCTGGACTACATTGCCTCGCTCGGCGTTGATGCCATCTGGTTGTCGCCCATCCACCCCTCGCCCAATCGCGACTTCGGTTATGATGTATCGGATTTCAACGGCATTGCCCCGGAATTCGGCGCGATGGCAGACTTCGAGCGCCTGATCAAAGAGGCGCACCGCCGCAACCTCAAAGTCATAATGGACGAGGTGCTGAGCCACACCAGCGATCAACACAAGTGGTTTCTGGAAAGCCTGAAATCGCGCGCCAACGACAAGTCGGACTGGTACGTCTGGGCCGATCCGCGCGAAGATGGCACGCCGCCGAACAATTGGCTCAGCGTTTTCGGCGGGCCCGCGTGGTCGTATCATCCGTTGCGCCGTCAATACTACTTCCACAAATTCCTCAAGCAACAACCGAAGCTCAACCTTTACAACCGCGATGCCCGCGCTGCCGCTATTGATGTTTTGAAATTCTGGCTTGATCGGGGCGTTGACGGTTTTCGCCTTGATGTCGCCAATTCGTACTTGCACGATGCAGAATTGCGCGACAATCCTGCGGTACCGATGACTGAGCGAACGGCACATCATTGGGCGCATGCGCCCAACCTGCAGCGCCGTATCCGCGACAGCAACCTGCCGGAGAACCGCGAAGTACTGGACGAGATTCGCGCCGCTGTCGATACCTACAAAGACCGCTTCGTCTTCGGCGAATTCTCGGAGGAACCGGGATTGCTTAGCCATTTCGCCGGTGCCACGCACGGCCTTCATACCGGCTACACCTTCACGTTCCTTGAGGACCGCTCCTTCAAACCGCAGGTGTTTGCCGAGCACTATGAATTCCTGAATGCCATCGAGGGCCTTTGGCCGTGCGCCACATTTTCAAATCACGATGTGACGCGCACGGTGACACGATACGGCCGCACGATGGAGAGCGATCCTGCGCTCGCCAAACTAGCGCTTACGCTGCTGATGACATTGAAGGGTACGGTGCTGCTGTTCCAGGGCGAAGAGCTGGGCCTGCCCGACGGTCCGATCGAGCGCCATCAAATTCACGATCCTGTCGGCGAACTCTATTTCCCCTACAGCAAAGGCCGCGACCCCTGCCGTACGCCAATGCCCTGGGTCGCAGGCAAGCCCAACATCGGCTTCAGTTACGGCGAACCATGGCTGCCGATGGCCCCTGCCCACGAAGCGCTCGCCGCTGCTGGGCAAGAGCACGATAAAGACTCGGTGCTCTGGTTCGCGCGCCGGTTGATTGAACTGCGAAAGCAGCACCCGGCGCTGGTCAGAGGCGACATGAAGATCACCGAAGCCTCCAGTCAAATTCTGGCCTTCGAACGCTTTCGCGGAGACGATCACATATTTTGTTTCTTCAATTTGTCGGGAAGTGCTGCGATACTGGCGAGTTCTAAGCATGACACACGCCGGACTTTTCTGGAAGTTGGGACGTGCGAGCACAATCAGGGTTCGATCAGCCTCGGCGCGCGATCCGCGCTGATCACAAGCGCCGCGATGTACCGCTTTGAGGTCCACAAATGAAGTATCGCCGACTTGCCTCAATTCTTTGCGCGCTCACCATACCGGTGCTGCCGCTCCACGCATCTGCGGATCGCGTCAAGTTTCTCGAGGGGGCGTCAACTGCCGCAAAGCTCTCGCCGGCCGAACTGGAAGAGCCGGTGACAGGTTATCTGCCTTCACGCGCGCTTGAGCTTGTTACGGCCGTCAGCCCGCCGCCGGCGTTGGATAGCGAGCAAGACAAAGCCGACGTCGCTTTATTTCGTGACATCAATGCGGCGGCCAATGCTTCGCGCTGGGAAATTGCGGTTGACGACGACGCCTCTGTCTATGATCGCTTTGCTGAGGCGCTCTCTATCTCTCCTGATCGCGCGCATTTGCCGGCGCTTGTCCGGCTGCTCAATCGCGTATCGGAAGATGTGCTTGCCGTGACCGGTGAGGCCAAGAAGCGCTTTGCGCGCCCGCGTCCGATGCAGCGCTTCGCTCTCAGGCGCGTATGCGGGTACGCAACGCCACCAAAGCCAGAGGCATCTCCCAGCAAGGGTAGTTCCTACCCATCCGGCCACGCGGCAGTGTCGTGGGCAACGGCTCTTGTGATGATGGAGGTGGCGCCGGCGCGGGCGCAGCACCTGATTGGTCGCGCGGTCTCATTCGGCAACAGCCGCATCGTTTGCGGTCTGCATTTTCCGGCAGACATAGAGGCCGGGCACTTCATTGGCGCTGGGATCGCTGGCAGGCTGTTTGGCGATCCCCTGTTTCGGCGCGATCTGCTGTGCGCCAAGCGCGAGTTCAACGCTTTGGTGGCCGGCGAGAAGAGTGAAGATCTTCCCGCCTGCCAGTTCTAACTACTCTTTCTTTTCGCGCTTCTTTTTCTTTGGTTCAGTCGCGTCTGCATCGGCTAGCTCTTCGGTTTTGTCTACAGCTTTCGCGGCACGCTTTTTCTTTGACGCGCCTTCGGCTACGGGCAATTCCTCACCAGCCTCAGCGGCGGCACGGGCCGCTTGGGCGTCTTCGAACATCGCTTCTGCGTCGGCTCGGGCTTGTTCGGCTTCGGTCTTGAGCACGTTTTCTCCGCGGGCCTGGCGATCAGCCTCTTCGGCCGTTCGTGCGA
>VFKO01000277.1 GCA_009885515.1 Rhodobiaceae bacterium
GGCTGGATCAGTTCGGGTTCGACGCCGGTCTGGGTGATCGAGACGGCGCGGGCTGCCAGTGCGATGCCGGTGAAGACGATGGGCGGGATCAGGAACCAGCGCTCGCCGCGCCAGGCCGCTGCAAGCATGAACAGTCCGGCTCCGGCGAACAGGCTTCCCAGGTCTGCACGCATGGTTGCAAGTCCCAGCTCGCCGATGGGCGACAGGCCAAGCTGTGCACCGATGCGCGCCGGGTCGAGGAAGATACCGGCGGCGACGAAGAGTGCGAGTGTGCCCTGCAGGGCGTGAACGCCGCGAATGATATTTCTGAACATGTCTGTTTCCCCGATTGTCAGCGCTGCCGGTTTCGTGACAACACCCAGGTCAGCATAGCCTCGAACGCATCCAGAAGGAAACATTGCCTTGCCCAGCTCCTACAGAATTTTTGGTGCCGAGATGTCCCCTTATTCGGTGAAGGTGCGTTCCTATGCGCGCTACAAGGGCCTGGCACATGACTGGGTCAATCGCGGCGGCGAGAATGCGGCAGAGTACGCGAAGTATGCGAAGGTGCCAATCATACCACTGGTGGTGACGCCGGACGGTGCGGGGCTGCAGGATTCGACACCCATCATCGAGCGTCTGGAGGCGGCACATCCCGAGCCGTCCATCCATCCGGGCGATCCGGCGCTGGCGTTTCTTTCCGCGCTACTGGAAGAGGTGGGTGACGAGTGGGGCAACAAATGGATGTTTCACTATCGTTGGCGGCGCGAGGTCGACCAGATGGCGTCGGCCGGGCGCATTGCGCTTTCGATGAACCCATCGATGAACGAGACGGCGCAGACGGCAATTGCCGAACAGATCAGAGCGCGGATGGTGGGGCGCGTATGGTTTGTGGGCTCCAGCGATACGACAGCGCAGTTCATCGAGGACAGCTTTCATGATGCGCTGGCTCAGCTCGATGCCCATTTGGCAGTACGGCCGTTTTTGTTCGGCGCGCGGCCATCGTTTGCCGATTTCGCGTTGTGGGGACAGATCTACAATATGTGGACCGACCCCACACCCTGCGCCATTATTGAGGCGCGCGGGCAGCACGTGCTGGCGTGGATTCAGCGCATGCTGTGGCCCACGGCGCACGGGGCTTTCGAGGCGTGGCAAACGCTCGAGCCAACTTTGATGCCGATCGTCAAGGATTGGGCGGGCGGCTTGTTCATGCCGTGGACGCTCGCCAATGGCCGGGCACTCGCGCTGCCTGATGAGGAGTTCGAAGTGAAACTGCGCGGCTTTGCATGGCGCCAGAAGCCGCAGAAGTATCACGCGAAATCGCTGGAGGCGTTGCGCGCGAAGTATCACGTCGTCAAAGATCGCAGCGTGCTGGATGCGATATTGGACACGGCGTCGGTCAGGAAGGGACTCATCGCTTGAACGTAGTCTTCGAACACTTGGAGCGGGCGACGGACGAAGCGCGCGTTCTGCTTGATGAGTTGGACGCCGAACTGGATGGTGCGCACCCGGCCGAATGCAGTCATGCCCTGAATAGCAGTGAGGTTTTCCAACCC
>VFKO01000616.1 GCA_009885515.1 Rhodobiaceae bacterium
CACGGCGGCCGGAGATCGTGTTCGGCGCGGATTTCATCGCCGGATTTCCAACTGAAACCGATGCGATGTTCGATGCGACGCTTGATCATGTGCGGGCCTGTGGCTTGACCTATTTGCATGTGTTTCCGTTTTCGGCGCGCGAGCGCACGCCGGCGGCGCGCATGCCGCAAATGCAGGGCGCTATCGTCAAGGCGCGTGCGGCGCGCTTGCGGGCGGCAGGGGCAGCAGCGCTGGCTGCGCATCTGGCGTCGTTGAAGGGACAAGAGATCGAGCTTCTGATCGAGCGGAATTCGATCGCGCGCAGTCCGACCTTTGCGCCGGTGAAGCTGTCGCGCGCGCATGCCTGGGGTACGTTGGTGCGCGCCGTGGTAACTGGCGCCGATGCGCGCTTTGCTTACGCAGAGGCTGCGTAGTGACCGACAAACCTGGATTCTTTGCGCGCCTGAAGGCGGGACTTTCGCGCAGCACGCAGTCGCTGACCCAAGGTATTACGCGTGTCTTCACGCGCAAGACGCTGGATCAAGCGGCGCTCGACGCGCTTGAGGAATTGCTGATCGGCGCCGACATGGGCGCCAAGGTCGCCGCCGACGTGGTGGCCGAGATCAAGCGTACGCGGTTCAATTCCGATGTGGGCGAGGAAGAAATTCGCGGCGTGTTGGCCGAAGAGGTTACCAAGATTTTGCGCCGGGTCGCCAAGCCTTTGACCATCCGGCCAGAATTGAAACCGCATGTCATCCTGGTCGCGGGCGTCAATGGCTCGGGCAAGACGACGACGATCGGCAAGCTGGCGCAGAAATATCGCGGCGAAGGTTTGAAGGTCATGTTGGCGGCGGGCGACACGTTTCGCGCCGCAGCAGTGGAGCAGCTGAAGATTTGGGGCGAGCGCACGGGCGCGCCGGTGATTGCCAAAGAGATCGGCGCGGACGCGGCAGGGCTTGCGTTCGAGGCCTTCGAACGGGCGCGCGCGGAAGGCTTCGACGTGCTGCTGATCGACACGGCCGGGCGGCTGCAAAACAAGACCGCGTTGATGGCCGAATTGGAAAAGATGGTGCGGGTATTAAAGAAGATGGACCCGGACGTGCCACACAGCGCGATCCTGGTGCTGGATGCGACGACGGGGCAAAACGCGGTGGCGCAGGCCGAAGTTTTCCGCGCGTCGGCCAAGATCACGGGGCTGGTTATGACCAAGCTCGACGGCACGGCGCGTGGCGGGATTTTGGTTTCGATCGCCGAGAAATTCGACCTGCCCGTTCACTATATTGGCGTGGGCGAGACGGCTGAGGATCTGCAGCCCTTTGACGCAGAGAGCTTTGCCCGGGCGCTTGTGGGCGTCGGAGCATGAGCGCCACTCGCGAAAACGTGACGGATTGACGTTTTAGGTTCTGGCACCGTTCATCGCTTCGC
>VFKO01000236.1 GCA_009885515.1 Rhodobiaceae bacterium
AACTTAACGATTCAACTCCCGCATCGCCTTGTCCAGCCCTTCAAGCGTCAGCGGATACATCCGGTCGCTCAGGATCTGCTTCATGATCTGGATCGACGGCGTGTACTCCCAATGCCGCTCCGGCACCGGGTTGAGCCATATAACGTGCTCATAAATCCGCGTCAGGCGTTCGAGCCACACCGCGCCGGGTTCTTCGTTCCAGTGTTCGACGCTGCCGCCCGGGTAAGTAATCTCATACGGGCTCATAGTCGCGTCGCCGACAAACACAACCTTGTAGTCGTGCGGGTATTTGTGCAGCACGTCCCAGGTCGGCGATTTTTCGTTGTGGCGGCGGCGGTTGTCTTTCCACACGCTCTCGTAGAGGCAGTTGTGGAAGTAGAAGAAATCCATGTGCTTGAACTCGGTCCGCGCTGCTGAGAACAATTCCTCGCACAATTTGATATGCGCATCCATCGAACCGCCGATATCGAAGAAGATCAGAACCTTGACCTTGTTGTGGCGCTCGGCGCGCATCACCAGATCAAGATAGCCTTGGTGGGCGGTGGTGCGGATCGTCTCGGGCAGGTCGAGTTCGGTCAGCGCGCCTTCGCGGGCCCACTTACGCAAACGGCGCAAGGCGATCTTGATGTTGCGCGTGCCCAGTTCGACGCTGTCGTCGAGGTTTTTGTATTCGCGCTTGTCCCAGACTTTCACCGCCTTGCCGTGGCGGCTTTTGTTCTGGCCCATGCGGATGCCTTCGGGATTGTAGCCGTAGGCGCCGAACGGCGAGGTGCCGCCGGTGCCGATCATCTTGTTGCCGCCTTCGTGGCGTTTCTTTTGTTCCTCGAGGCGCTTCTTCAGCTCCTCCATCAACTTGTCCCAGCCGCCCAGCGACTCGATCATTTTCTTTTCGTCTTCAGACAGAAACTTCTCGGTCAGCGCCTTCAGCCAGTCTTCCGGGATTTGTGCGAGATCGGTGGGGTCGAGATTTTCCAGCCCTTTGAAGGCGTGGGCGAAGACACGATCAAACTTGTCGAGATTGCGCTCGTCTTTCACCAACGCCGTGCGCGACAGGTAGTAAAACTCATCGACCTTCATATCGATGACCTGCTTGTCCAGGCCCTCCATCAGAGAGAGGTATTCCCTCAAGGTCACCGGGATCTTGGCCTGGCGCAAGTCGTGGAAGAAGTTCAGGAACATGA
>VFKO01000393.1 GCA_009885515.1 Rhodobiaceae bacterium
GCAATTGATCCTGCAAAATGCGCGCCGCATATGCGACCGAATTTTCCGGCGACACCGCACCGTTCGTTTCAACCGTCAGTGTCAGCTTGTCGTAATCCAGGATCTGGCCTTCTCGCGTATTCTCAACGCGGTACGAGACCTTTTTTACCGGCGAAAACAACGCGTCCACCGGGATCAATCCGATAGGCGCATCTTCCGGACGGTTACGATCCGCCGCGACATAGCCCTTGCCGGAATTCACCGTCAGTTCCATGCGCACACGCGCACCGTGATCGAGATTGCAGATCACGAGGTCCGGGTTGAGAATCTCAACATCGGCGACCGAGGTAATCTGGCTGGCGCGCACTTCGCCCGGGCCTTCGCCTTTGAGGACCAAACGCTTGGGTCCATCACTGTGCAGTCTCAGCGCCAACTGCTTGATGTTCAGGACGATGTCGGTAACATCTTCGCGCACACCCGGGATCGACGAGAACTCATGCAACACGCCGTCGATCTGAAGCGCCGTAACGGCAGCCCCCTGTAACGACGACAACAACACGCGACGCAGCGAATTCCCCAGCGTCAGGCCAAAGCCGCGCTCGAGAGGTTCCGCCACCATCACCGCCTGCGTGCGCGGCGACGGCGCATCCACATGCAGCTTGTTTGGCTTTATCAATTCCTGCCAGTTCTTCTCGATCACTGTGGCTAATCCTTCGGCAATAGCGGGGGCTATGGTCTTAAATATTATACGCGGCGGCGCTTGGGAGGGCGGCAGCCGTTATGCGGAATGGGGGTAACGTCACGAATCGTGGTGACGGTAAATCCGGCGGCCTGCAAGGCACGCAAAGCACTTTCACGTCCTGACCCTGGACCCTTCACTTCGACTTCCAGCGTGCGCACGCCGTGCTCCATCGCTTTCTTGCCGGCATCCTCCGCGGCAACCTGCGCCGCGTAAGGCGTCGACTTGCGAGAGCCCTTGAAACCCATTGTACCTGCTGACGACCAGGCAACTGTGTTGCCTTGCGCATCAGTGATGGTGATCATGGTGTTGTTGAACGTCGCATTCACATGCGCCACGCCGGACGTAATGTTCTTGCGCTCTTTCTTTTTGACGCGCGCTTTCTTTTCGGCTGCCATTGTAAATTCTCAAGTCCCTGTTGGCCGGAGCGCGAAAGCTTCCGGCGCGTTGATTTGCTCGACTAACCCTTGGTCGCCTGTTTCTTGCCAGCAATCGCCTTGGCAGGGCCTTTGCGCGTGCGCGCGTTTGTGTGCGTCCGTTGTCCGCGCGTCGGAAGTCCTTTGCGATGACGCAGACCCCGGTAGCACCCCAGATCCGTCAGCCGCTTGATGTTCATTGAAACTTCGCGGCGAAGATCACCCTCGACAACAAATTCGCGGTCGATGATTTCGCGGATCTGAATGACTTCAGAATCCGACAATTGATTGACGCGCTTGCTTTCTGCGATCCCGACTTTCTTGCAAATCTCCACCGCATTGACGGGGCCGATGCCATGGATATAGCGCAGCGAAATGTGAACGCGCTTGTTGGTAGGAATATTGACGCCTGCAATACGGGCCACGATGCTCTCCTGAAATTCTGTGCTTCATTCAACAAAGACGAAACGCGCCACGCCCTAGTTTCCCAGGAGGC
>VFKO01000354.1 GCA_009885515.1 Rhodobiaceae bacterium
ACCTCAGAAACTGTATCGAAAAGCGACACTTCCGATATTTTCTTGATAGTCCGAGGCCGCCAGGTTCGAGTTGCGGCTAACGTGACGGAATTCTGTCACCCACGTCAACGCGTTTGTGATCTGAAGTTCGGTGTTCAGGCGCAGAGTGTGGCGATCATCCGAACGCGTTAAGGTGGTGATCGGCATCAAACTCTCGACATTGTCGTAGTTGCGCTTCTGATAATTATACGAGAATTTAACCCGGCCATCGAGTTCAAACAAGCTCACGGGAAATTGCACGGCCGTGCGGCCCATAAAGCCGTCATAGTCGAAGTCTGGGCCAAACGTATCTTCACTGGTAAAGCCGCCACCGAAGGTAAAATAACCCATTTTCGGCCGGTCGAAATAATAATAAACATCCGCCCCCGTTTGATGCGTTTGCGCATCACGGGCGTCGTCGCTGCTATTATAATCTTTGTCAAAGAACCGGTAATACGCGGTGACAAAAAAGTTGTCCGACAAGAAGGCGGAAATCGTCGGGGACACCATATGCTGGTCAAGGAAAAAACTATCGTCGAGCAGCGAGTGCAAATACGTGTACTCAAACCCCAGCTTGATGCCACCCGGTTTAATCCAGGCCTTAAAGCCTGGGGTGTGGGACTGATAGTTGAACGCGCTCAAATCTTGATAAAGACTTTGATAGAAATCATATCCAATTTCGACACGGGCATCTTTTTCGTCGACCACTTTATAACCGGCATCAAGCTTAAGGATGGCAGCAATGTCGCCGCTTTCGCTATTGTCGTCATTTTGTTCAACCGCAACATTATCATCAAATTCAGTGCCGGCTTCCAGATCGAGCCACCAGCTTTTGCCCTGTGCCAGCGCCGATTGAGCCGCAAATGGAACCGTGGCCGCGAGCGTCAGCACTGCCGCACATAAGTTGGATGTCGAAATACGCATTGTCCCTCTACCATTCTGCTGAAATGTACAATCGGGGTTCAGCCCCGTTTTGCATTCAGACATGCACCGTTGATAAAGCCCCACGACGCCCTGTGTAAAGTTAGCAAGCTAGGCGATCATCAATTGCCGGTGGTGCCGTGTCCTAAAAACAAGACAGGGTCTGCAACTCTTGGGCCACATCGCAAATAAATGCTCGCAATGGATAGGTGATTGTCGCCACGCCAGTCCGAGCGAATAGGTGCAAATCACATCAGAAAGGCCCAGAGCGCCCCTAAAAAAGTGCATCTGCCATGCGCAGGAAATAGAGGCATGTTGTAAAAATTGCATCAGCAAAGAATCACAACTTTCGCACACACATCATTGGCCGTGACATGCAAGGACTTGCTTCAAAGATATTTCGCTTGGAGCGGGGGAATAGGGTGCGAAGGGTTCAACGCACCACACCTATTTACTTTTCCAGTCCGACCAATCCGTATCCGAAAATGGGATCGCGGCCAGGTTGGCCCAAATCCCGTGCTGACTTTGCCAGAAATTGAGAAGCACTTTGTGCTAAAGCGACGTCGGGACGATCAATGCGGCGCGCCAGCGCCACCGCCACAACCGGCGCGGCGTATGATGTTCCCGAAACTTTTTCGACATCGCCGCTGGAATTGGCGACGGTGGTATCCACGCCACCCGCAGCGAAATCCACATAGTCGCCCTGATTGGCGTACAAATAGACACGATCCTGTTTGTCGACGGCGGTAACGCCCACCACATTTTCATAAGCGGCCGGAAATTGAGGCGCCGCATGCGGGCCTTCATTTCCCACCGCAGCCACAAGAATATGTCCCTTGGCGGACACATGTGCCGCCATCGCTTCAAGCAATGGGTTGGCCGGTCCGCTCAGACTGAGGTTGATCACTGGAATTTTCATTTGTGAAAGCCAGTCCAAGGCTTGCACAATCGCGTCGGCAGACGCAATTTCCTTTCCATTCTCCATCATCGTAAAGACGTTGGCGACAATAATATGCGCCCCCGGTGCAGCTTCCGCTATCCGCGAAGCGACCGCCGTACCGTGATTCTCCGGCGTACTTTTGGCGGCGCCAAATGTTTGTGCCGATATTTTTACGTCGCGCAGCATCTCATGCATCGAATCGACGCCCGCATCGACGAGCCCTATGCGAATGTGGGCGCGCTTCGCCAAGGTTTGCGGCGCAAGAGACGAAACACCTGCAATGGTCGCCCCACCGCGCGCCGGACTATATATGTGATTGAAAGTACTGATTCCGCGCGGATCGACCCTGCGCAGCTCATCGAGAACCGAGTGGCCGGAGCGTGCATTTGGCACCGCAATCCGCAATCCTTTCATCCCCATGGACGGCAATTGAAAGATCTCGATGATTCTCAATCCGCGCCGGGCGACCATTGTCGAGATATCTGCATGTGACGAGACATGCACGACTTCCCCGCTCCGCACCAAATCGCCATCATCGTTTTCGCTGATTTCAAACCGGTCCTGAGCGCGCGCGACGCGCTCTTCCCCGCTGTGGCCCTTACCCGAGTTCTCTGACGGCCCACTCACCTGATTGCTCGAGCCCGAAGAGCTGTCATCATCATCGTCGTCGCCGGATCCGGACGAACCAGAGCTTGCCGACTGGCCCGAATCAACACTGTCCCCGTCGCCTGCCCCAGAATCGCTTTCACTATCGTTTGATGATCCGGACGATTCTCCGCCATCTCCCGAGTCGGGTTCGCCCTGGTCATCGGAGCTTCCGCTATTGTCCGAGGGGCCGGACCGGTCGTCATCGTCATCCGGTGCGGGCTCATCTGAACCCGAAGATCCGCTTCCGCTGCTGGCAAAAGCCTGCGGAACCGCGAAAGCACCTGTTGCAGCCATCAAGAAAAACAGGAGAATTCCAAAAGGAGATTTGCTACGCTGACGCACAGAAAGTCCCAAAGTTGAGGTGAAACCATAACACGGTAAGCTGAAGTAAAACACTAATCGGGATCGATATTACTATACAATCCGGAAATTATTGGAATAAAATCCCTCTTCGTTCGTTGTAAATACTGGACCGAAATGACTGACAGCACCGATGAATTGCGCCGAGGGATAACTGGTCTTTTACCAAGGTTACGTCGCTTTGGTGCGGTGTTGTCGGGAACTCAGGACGAAGGGGACGACTTAGTGCAAGCAGCGATTGAGCGGGCCCTATCCAAGCACGAGCAATGGCAGCCCGGAACACGTATAGATAGTTGGTTGTTCAAAATCATGCAGAACAGCTGGAAGGACGAAATTCGTAAGCGTAAAAACGTTCAAAAGAAGCTAATTTTGGATAGTGCGGGAACCGATCAGTCAGTCGATGGGCGGCGTGTCACGGAAACCATGTTGATGTTAACGAAGACACGCGAACAATTTGGAAGGTTGTCGGACGAGCACCGTGCAGTTTTGGCTCTGGTTGTGATCGATGGCCATTCTTATCAGGAATCCGCTGATCAACTTGAGATTCCAATCGGAACCTTGATGAGCAGGCTGTATCGTGCGCGTGAGGCTTTACGGCATATGGTTGAACAAACGAACAGTCACGAAAAAGCAGAAATCAACAAACGAATTGGTTCATGAGCACGATCACAGACGATACATTAATGGCCTATTGCGATGGCGAGCTCGACGAGCGAAACGCCGGTGTTGTGCGCGCGGCGCTGGAACAAGACGGCGGCTTGCGGGTGCGTTTGCAAAACATCCGCAACCTCGATGATGTGCTGCGCGCCTCCTTCCAGCCTCGTCTCGAGACGCCTGGACGGTTTGATCAACTGCTTGCCGGAAAACAGCCCGCACAAGTCATCCCGTTGCGCTCCAAATCAAACGCGTTGCGCAACTGGATTCCTACCGGCACCGGGATTGCGGCGGCGGTGTTAATCCTGTTTGCCGGCAACGCCTTCGCGCCTGGCCCAATGGCTTGGCTCGAACAAGTGGACGATGGCATCGCTTTGGCAGGTCCTGTCCTAGCCGCAATCGTTTCAACACCATCGGGAAAGCACGTCAAGCAAAACGGACTTAATATTTTGCCGGTTGTCAGTTTCGAGTCGGCTGATGGACGCCTGTGCCGCGAAGCGCAAGTCGATGACGCTGAACTTGCGGCCCGCATCGTGGCGTGTCGCGACAAAGATCACGACGATTGGTGTATTGAAGCGTTTGCGCGAATGCCCGCACAACCTCGTACGAACGGGTACTATACCGCAGGAGTCCCCAAGGACCCTGTAATCGATGCCGCCTACGCAAGGCTCGGTATCAAAAATACTCTGACCGCCGATGCCGAAAAGCAGGCTATGGCGAGGAATTGGGTCTTGCAGTAGGGCAGGCAGAGATCAACCTCAGATTTGCAGCTCGCCGTCCAGCCAGCTAAGATTGCCGCCTGGACTTTCCGCAAACGAGAGTACGCCAACGTGAGTGCCATCCGGTTCGCATTGCTCCTGACATGCGCGGTGATTGCGGCGGCACCAGAACTTGCCATTGCAGGGCCACAAAATCCCATTCCGGCGGTGCAAAAATCATTGGCAAAGCTTGGCCAAGGCATTGACGACGTCTCGCTGACAAACGATTCGGGCAGCAAGGTTCTTTGGCGCGACTTCGCTGGCAGTCCTAGGGCCGTATTCTTTGGCTTTACAAACTGTCCGGTCGTGTGCCCGGTAACCGTTTGGGAATTGGACACCGCCATGATTGAGCTCGGGGCGAGTGCGGACAGCTTGAAAATCATCTTCGTTACGCTCGATCCCGCGCGCGACACGCCGACGGCCTTGAAAGCTTATTTTTCGGGATTTAAAGGCCGCGTCATCCCCCTCACCGGACAAGAGCAAGCCATCCAACGCATCGCCAAATCCTTCGACGTCAATTCTGAGAAGGTCGAAACCGGCAAGGGGACATATACGCTCGATCACACCGCGGCCGTTTACCTTCTGAACAAAGAAGGGCAGGTCGTCGATAATTTGGCGTTCGGCACGCCGCGCGACGTAACCCTGGCACGCCTTAAGACGTTATTGGCTGGCGCAAAATAGGGTGCCACCCGGCTAACAAGACTCATTAACTGCCTAATCTCGCCGCAGACACGATAATTCCAGTTCTCAATTTCGCCCAGCGGGCTCCATCTCTATGATGCGCCATCGCAAGGGACCTGACAGTGCCCAACTACCTCTATGAAGCGGCCGATTCCAATGGCATCATTACGCGCGGCACCCTTGAGGCGCCGACGCGCAGCATCGCTGTTGAGCGCATCATCGGGCTCGGTCGCACGCCTGTCCGGGTTGTTGAGCACGCAGGCACCCCGCTCAAGCTTTCAAGTGGCTCGCAGCCGCTGTGGCCACAATTCAATTTGGCAAATGACCGCCTCACACTGCTTCAGGAATTCAGCATTCTTCTGCGGGCAGGCCTCAGCGTCGAGCGCTCACTGGTCGCCATGCTTGCGTTGACCAACAAAACCCGGATCAAAGCATCAATCCAGAATGTCCTCGAGGGCTTGAGGGCTGGCGAACCACTTTCCACAGCCATGCGCCGGGCTGGACTTCTGTTTCCGGATGCGCTGCGCAAACTCATTGCTGCGGGTGAAGCCAGCGGACGCTTACCCGAAGTCATGACGCGTTTGGCTACAGCGCAAGCCCGTAACAAAGAACTCACAGACAAAATTGCCTCAGCCATGATCTACCCGGCGTTGCTGCTGGTGGTCATGCTTGCAGTCCTGATCATGATCTTCACCGTGGTCTTGCCCCGGCTAGAGCCGCTGTTCGAGCAAAGTGGCGCGGCCTTACCTTGGCCCGCAGCTTTGTTGCTGGGTATTTCTCACTTCCTCGACGCGTATGGGATATTGTTTGCCGTCGCAGTCATCGGTGCACTTGCAGCACTGCTTTACGCGCTCCGCCAACCGGCGATGCAAATCACGCTGGACAAGCGCGCCCTCTCCAGCCGCTTTCTTTTGAAGATTCCACAAGCGTACCAGGCGGCACAAATATGCCGGAATTTGGCAATGCTGCTTGATGGCGGCATGCCACTCAATCGCGCATTGGAAACGGCGGAGGGGGCGGTGACCAACAGCTACATGCGTCAAAGCTTGACCTCGGTTATTGACCGCGTAAAACACGGCCGCTCCCTCAAACTTTCGCTGGAGGACGCAAATGTCTTTCCTCGGGTGACACTGGAGTTCGTTGGTGTCGGTGAAGAAACCGGTCGGCTTGGACCGATGCTCAACGAGGCCGCCGACGTGCTGGATCGCGACGTTCAAGTAAAACTCGACCGGCTGTCGGCCCTCCTCTTGCCAATCGTAACGATTTTCCTCGGCATTATTGTGGCTGGCATTATGAGCGGCGTCGTCAGCGGCATCCTGGCCGCCAATGACTTGGCACTCTAGCCATGAACCCTATCCCTTCGCGCACAGCCGGTTATTCGATGCTGGAGCTATTGGTGGTACTTGCCATCATGTCCCTCCTCGTGGTGGTCGCGATCCCGGCAGCAAGTGGCGCCTTGCAACGCCTGTCACTGTCGGGCGATGCGCGCCTGGTCGCTTCGAATTTGCGCAGCTTGCGCGAACAGGCGGCAGACCAGCAATCCGAAATCATCATCACAGCCCCCCCTGGCCGCGCCGGTGTACTTAGTGTTTCGAATGGCAGCGAAATTCTTCTGGCTTGGGGGACCACAGCGCAAATTCTGTCGCGCCATGATCGTAGTCAAAGCCTGAGGTTGAGCTGGGATGGCAGTGTCTCAGGGTCGGTCATGCTAACCCGCGGCGGGTCTACCATCCGCATCTCTGCTGATCGCATGACAGGTAGACTCATCTTCGAAGATACACCATGAGCGGCGAGCGTGGATTTACACTGATAGAGGCGTTGATTGCATTTGCGATCTTGGCCGTCACGCTTGTTTCACTTTATGAGGCCATGGGAACCGGCCTGCGCAGCTTTGGCGCTGCCTCCCGCGTCGAAACCGCGGTGATGATCGCTCGCTCTCAGTTGGACCGGATCGTTGCCCTCCAGCGCCTGCCGCAACCCCGGCAAGGCCCAAGTGCGGGTTCGGACTATGAGTGGAAAATCGAGATCCTGCCGGCACCCGCGCATCCGGAATCAACAACGCTTTTTCAACCCGCGTTGATCCGCTTGTGGGTCACCTGGCCTGGCAACGCTGGGCCGCAAAAAATCTCAATTGATCGCCTGGTTTTCGTTCGCAAGCAGGAAAGCCAGCGATGAAAAGGCATAACGAATCCGGGTATTCGCTTGTTGAGCTTCTGGTCGTGCTGGCGTTGTTTGGGCTCATAGCAATCGCCATGACCGGCGGCATACGTTTTGGCGCCCGCGCCTGGGAAAAAAGCGGCGCTCAAGTTGACGCCATCGAACGGATCGAGGGCGCACAGAATATGCTGCGCACTCTGCTGCAGCGCGTTGTGCCACGCGACCTCAACCCCGAAAATCCTGCCGACCCCGATGTGTTTCAGGCGTCGCGGCACCGCATGACCTTCACCGCCCTGTCGCCATCGGCTATTGAAGCCAATGGTTTGGCCCGTTTTGTGCTGGAGGTCACCGAGGCATCAGGCAAAAAACAATTGAACCTGTCCTGGACCGGCATCAATGGAAACAGCGGGCGCCAGAGCCAAAGCTTGCTCGTTGATGCCAACGACATTTCATTTTCATTCGCCACCCTGGACCAAACAGGTGTCTTCGTCTGGCGCGACGATTGGATCGAACAGTCTGGCGCACCGGCGCTTGTCATTGTACGCGCAAAGTTTCCCTCAGGATCGGCCATCCAGTGGCCCGAACTTGTCATCCGCCCGCGCATTTCCCGCGATCCCTCTTGTGTATACGACCCGGTGTCGTTCAGCTGCCGCCATGCGTAACATTTTAGCCAACCCCTTGAATGCAGGTGAACGTGGAATCGCACTGATTGCGGTACTGGGATTTCTTGCCACGATGTCTCTCCTGGCAATCGGTGTTGTCAGCGCCGCACGAACCACTGTTACTAACGCCTCGCGCCATCTTGTCCGCGCCCAGGCACAAGCCGCAATCGAGAGCGGGATCGATTTTGCCGCCAATCAATTGGCCCAAGCGAGAGGCACCGCTCCAGCGCTGCTTTCACAACCTGAAACTTTGGAAATCGGTGGGTTTAGAGTTCAGGTTTCGGTTCGCCCTGAACGGGCGAAAGTCGATCTGAATTTTGCCGATGCTGATTTGTTGGCAACCCTCTTTCGAGCAGGCGGGGCAAGCCATGATGACGCGCAGGCGCTTGCTGCTTCAGTCGAAGATTGGCGCGACGGCGATGATCTGTTGCATCTTAAGGGCGCCGAGTTCAGGCAGTACAAAGAGCAAGGCTTGGACTATGGTCCGGCAAACGGATTTTTTGTCAGCGTCGACGAGCTACGGCTGGTTCTGGGAATGACCGGGCAAATTTACGCGTGTGTGCGTCCTCAACTCACAATATTGACCCAGTCACCCGGCATCGAACTTGAAATGGCCGCTCCGATGATCAGGCGCGCACTTGGTCTGGAAGAACGATCAGAAGCAAACGGCGCTGCCGGGGCCAGCGTTATTGCCAGCCAACTCATCACACCTGGTCAAGTTTTCGAGATTACGGCACGCCTTGAAGATTCGGTCAGGCAGGTCAAGCGGTCGGAGCGGGTGATGATCAGGATTACCGGAGATCCGAATGATCCATTTTGGAGTCTGAATATCGAACCCGCAATTCCCTTGGAAGCGGCAGCGCGCCGCCATTGCCCCGCCAAAAGTCCCTCTTTTCCCTAATGACAACCCTCATCAGCGACGCGCTCATTGCAGCCATCATCGCCCCCTTCATCGGCAGCTTTTTGAGCGTGCTGGTATTGCGGCTGCCAAAGGGCGAAGACGTCATCGTCACGCGTTCGCGTTGCCGTAGTTGCGGCCACATCCTCGGTGCATGGGAACTCATCCCCATAGTCTCTTGGCTTGTTCAGGCCGGAAGGTGCCGCGCGTGTGGCAGCGCCGTCAGCCCAGTGTATCCGGGAATGGAAATTGCATCCATTGTCGTGGCGCTTTGGGCGGTTTCGACAGTCGATGCGGAAGTGCGTTGGATAACAGTGGCCCTGGGGTGGGTCTTGCTGGCTTTGGCAGTCATGGACGCGCGAGATTTTTTTCTGGCCGATGAGCTGACTTTGCCCTTGGTGCCGTTGGGTTTGGCTGTGTGTTGGCTGCTGTCCCCAGAGCAGATCTACCTTCATGTTTCTGGTGCCATTTTGGGACTGGCGAGCATGATCGCGTTAGCCTGGGGCTACAAAACAGTGAGAGGCCGCGACGGCTTGGGTTTGGGAGATGCCAAACTTTTTGCTGCAGCCGGCGCGTGGACAGGTTTAGAAGGGCTTGGCACAGTGCTGCTCTATGCGGTCTTGGTTAACCTTTTGATGTTGGCGGTCTCGCGTTCAAACGCTGGGGAACTCGGCGCCACCACGCCTGTTCCATTGGGCACGGGGCTTGCAGCTGGTATTTGGTTGACGTGGCTGTATGGCCCGCTTGTGCTGGCGTTTTGAAAGAGACAATGGGCAAAGAAAGTGTGGCGCAATTGATGGCCGGAAGCTCTCGGGAAGATCGCTTCATCGATCACCTTGTGCGCGCGGGCAAACTCGACATTGAGGGCGCTACGCGGGCCCGCCGTGTTGTTGAGCACAGCCATGTCAGTTTGACCAAGGTCTTGCTGGAGCTCGGTCTGGTTCCCGAACGCGAGCTCATCGCCGAGTTCGAAACTGGTCTGCGAATTCCCCTGGCAACGGCAGAAGAGTTTCCGTTGGAACCTGTTCTGGCCGATGCCGTGTCCGAGAGGTTTCTCAAAGAACACCACACAATTATTCTGGCGGCCGAAGGAGAGAGCGTCACAGTTGCGACGTCCGATCCGCTGGATCCGTTCACGACGGAGGCTATAGCACTCGCCACCAGCAAGCGCGTCATCGTCAAGGCCGCAACCTCGTCGGACATTGAACAAGCCCTGCGCAGAATATACGCCAGCTCCGAAGCCCAGGCACTCACCCCAATGGGTGCGGGCGGTGCAACGGAAGTATCCGAAGCCGATCTCGAGCGCCTGCGTGAAAGCGCCAGCGTGGCGCCTGTCATTCGCTTTGTCAACACGCTGATTTCCAGAGCTGTAGAAGCCGGCGCTTCAGACATTCACATAGAACCGTTCGAACGCCGCCTGCGCATCCGGACACGCATCGACGGCGTTTTGAAAGAAGAAGAGCCCGCGGCAATCGAACTTGCGCCAGCCGTCGTCTCTCGCTTGAAAATCATGAGCGGGCTCAACATTGCCGAGCGCCGCTTGCCGCAAGACGGCGCGGTGAAACTGGCCGTGCGCGGCAAGGAAATAGACCTTCGCATCGCCACCGCCCCCGTCGCGTACGGCGAATGCGCTGCCATACGCATTCTTGACAAATCATCGGTGCCCTTGGATTTCACTACGCTCGGCTTTGATGCAATTGCGCAAGACAACCTCGCGGCGCTCCTGGCGCGGCCCAACGGCATCGTGCTGGTCACCGGGCCGACAGGCAGCGGCAAGACCACCACGCTCTACGCGGCATTGACGCGCCTCAACACGGTTGAGCGCAAAGTTCTGTCTGTCGAAGATCCGGTTGAATACAAAATTTCCGGCGTAAATCAGGTTCAAGTAAAGCCCGAAATTGGTCTGACATTCGCCAACGTCTTGAGATCGTTTTTGCGCCACGATCCTGACGTGATTTTGGTCGGTGAAATTCGTGACCCCGAAACCGCGCGCATCGCTGTCCAGGCATCGCTGACGGGGCATTTGGTTTTGTCGACTGTTCACACCAACAGTGCCGCCGCCGCGATTACCCGCCTTCTCGATATGAACGTCGAGGACTATTTGCTATCCTCGACCATTGCCGGAATTTTATCACAGCGTTTGGTTCGCGCGCTGTGCCAGCAATGCAAGGCGCCGGTCGAGATGCGGGCGGAATGGGCACAGGAAATGTTAAAAGTTGGCCTTGTTCCAACAGGAAAGCCAATTTTTCAAGCGCAAGGCTGCCCCGCCTGCAATGGCACTGGCTACCGAGGCCGCACCGTCATTTCGGAATTGCTTGTGCCCGACGAGCGCCTGCGTCGCATGATTGTCGCGCGCGCAGGGGCGTCGCAACTCCATAGCGCGGCGGTAGAGCAGGGGATGGAAACACTGCGCCGCTGCGGCCTGCGAAAAGTACTGGACGGCACGACCTCAATCGAGGAAATTTCACGCGTCGCTCAGGAAGAGGAGTGAGCCATGAACACCATCACCAAAACGCAAAAGCGCCTGCGCCGCCAAGGCGGATATTCATTGCTGGAACTACTGGTCGTGCTCGCGATCCTGGGGCTGATCATTGCCATCGCAGCGCCGCGGGTCATCGGCTACTTCGAGGCTTCCAAGGCGAAGGCGGCAAAGATACAAATCGCCAACATTTCGACGGCCCTTGATCTCTACAAGCTCTCCAACAACGCCTTCCCGACGGAACAGCAAGGCCTAAAGGCGCTCGTAGAAAAGCCCGACAGCGTCGCGACGTGGGACGGTCCATATCTCACGCGGGCCGACGGCATCAACGATCCTTGGGGAAGGAATTACAATTACAAGGTTCCCGGTATTCATGGCGCCTTTGACGTAAGCTCGCTGGGTGCAGACGGAAAAGAAGGTGGAGTCGGCGAAAACCAGGATTTGGGTTCCTGGTGATACGGGTATTCACTTCTCTGCTTCCAATTGTTCGATCAAGGGCTCGATAGTCTCTTTCCAGACATAGGCATCGATAGGCCCGATCTGCTTGAATCGGATGCGACCCTGCCGGTCGATCACAAAGGTTTCAGGTGCGCCGGTGACGCCCAGGTCGATTGCAGTGCGTCCAGTGGCATCATCGCCGATCACGATATAGGGGTCCCCCAACTCCTCAAGCCAGGCTTTGAGCTCGCCGGGTTTATCCTTCCAGGCCAGGCCGTAAATTGCAACGCGCTTGGTCTTCGTCAATTCAAGCAGCACCGGATGCTCTACACGGCACGCGATGCACCATGAAGCAAAGACATTCAACAGACTCACTTGACCTTTGAGCGCTTCGCTTTTGAAGGACGCGCCGCCGCCGACGGTTGGCAAATCAAATGCGGGCAAGGGCTTGTTGATCAATACCGAGGGAACGGTTCGCGGATCGAGCGATAACCCGATGGCAAAATACACCACCAACCCCAGCAGCAGCATCAACGGCACAACTGAAAGCCAGCGGTTCATGGCTTTCGAAAATCCATAGCGAGAACATACATTTCAGCGGAGTCAGCGCGGCTGGCGGGTGGTTTGATGTGAACGACTTTTCCAAACTGGCGTTTCAGCGTTTCCAACAATGACCGCTCCGTGCCGCCGCGCAGGACCTTGCACAAAAACGTACCTCGCGGCTCAAGTACATCGATCGCAAACTCCAGCGCCGCCTCACACAAGGCCATGACCCGCATGTGATCGGTTTCCCTGTGTCCGGTTGCGGGTGACGCCATGTCGGACACGACGATATTTACCGGACCATTGAGGTTCTGCACTATGATGGCTGGCGCATCAGCTTGCATGAAATCAAGCACGAGTAACACTGCGCCTTCAATCGGTTCAATGGCTTGAATATCAATCCCCAACACCGTGTTCGCACCAACTCTTTCTACCAGGATTTGCGTCCAGCCGCCGGGAGCCGACCCAAGATCCACCGCGCGAGCCCCGCGCTTCAAGAACCGGTGCTTGTCGTCCATCTCTTTGAGTTTGTAGGCGGCTCGCGAGCGATAACCCTGCGCTTTTGCCGCGCGAACATACGGATCGTTGATCTGGCGTTCGAGCCAGGTTTGCGAGGATTTCGTTCGTTGCTTTGCAGTGCGCAGGCGCACTTTCAGGGCGCGGGACGCCTGGGGTTTGTCGTCCCGGTTCATGTTGCTGGCCCGCGATGTCGTGAGCGCCGTTTGCGCCGCTTGCCACCGCGGCGGCGGCGCTTTGCCTTGTGCTCTTTGTGGTCGCCAGCACCTTCCATAAGCGCCAGGAGCATGCCTTCCCTCAAGCCGCGATCCGCAACCCTTAACCGGGGAGGAGTCCACAACCGGAAGATTGACTCAAATATCGCAAGCCCAGGAATCACCAATTCTGCGCGATCGGCACCAATGCAAGAATGCGCCGCACGTTGGGCAAGCGACATGGATTTGAGTTGTTCGATGACCTTCAGAATATCGTCGCGCGCGATCCATGTTCCATCGACTTTGGATCGTTCATAACGTTCAAGCCCCAGAAATAATCCGGCAATTGTCGTCACGGTGCCCGAAGTCCCCAGCATGTGGAAGGACCCTGCAGGATGCTCGCCGGGCGGGACGGGATCTGGCAGGCCCATCAGGTGATGGGTAATCTCCGCCACCATTTCGCCATAGACACCAGGCTCATCAAGGCGCCCGGAAAACTTCTCTCCTAATGTAACGACACCCAACGGAATGGAGCCCCACCGCAAAATTCGCGGCCGGCGTTTTGGCTCGCGCAGATCAAGCCAGATCAGCTCGGTCGAGCCGCCACCGATATCGAAGACCAACGCTCCGTTGTCGGTGCGGTCAAGCAGCGGGGTAACACCGCGTGCCGCCAGCCGCGCCTCTTCCGCAGGCGGGATGATATCGAAGTGCAGCCCCGTTTCCTTGGCGACCCGCCGGATAAATTCAGGGCCATTCCTCGCCATCCGGCAGGCTTGCGTAGCAATCGCGCGCGCGCTCGTCACGCCGCGCTTTCGCATTTTGGCGGCGCAAATTCGAATGGCATCGATCGCCCGGGTGATTGCCGCTTCGGAGAGTTCACCCGATTGCGCAAGTCCCTCGCCCAGCCTGACGGTTCGCGAAAATGAATCCAGCACCCGGAAGCCTGAGGCTTCGGGCTTTGCTATCAACAACCGGCAATTATTTGTGCCGAGATCGAGCGCCGCATAAATGTGCCCCGGCCGTTCTTTGGGCCGCGAAACCTGAATTTCTCCCGCACCCGCGGAAGCATTGCCCGGTGGGCCATTCTGCTGCGCCCCACGCGAGACTATCGTCACGGGGCAATTCTCACTTGCTTTGCCTGGTTCGTTCCCGCCGCCCTTGTCAGGCGACTGCCGCACACAAGCGCTGATGTCAGTTCCCCCTGATCCTAGCCTCCGCAGCCCGAAAAAGCCACCTCGGGCCCAATCCAGCAGGGCGAGTGTCCTGTTTCACCCCAAAAACCCCGTACTTCAGCCCCGAATTTCAGGACAAACAGGACACGAGACGCTGTCTCAGAACACTGTCCGCGCTGTCCTGTTCAGCCCGTAAGCGCTTGAGTGCGCTCGCGTTTTTCACCGCCATCAGGACAAACATCACGAGACACCCATTCCGCATCAATTCCAGCAGCATCGAAGACGCAATTCCGGGCACTCACCCGCAATAAGTTTTTCGCGCGGGCTCACGAGGCGGACCCCAACCCCCAAGGCCGCGCCAGTTTTTTTCACGATGTCAAGCACTAACAGGAACATATAACGAACAGTGCGGCCCATGTCAACCCCCCTCCCTGGGAGCGCCGGCATCCTGCCGGCCCTTTCTTGTTCTTCCTCTCCCCGTCACAAAGAGCAGGCTGGAAGCCGGCGTTCCCACGAAAGGCTCCCCGCAGCCGTACAGGGCCGCGCGCGAATGGCGCGAAAGTTTGGGAAAAGTTTGGGCTGGCGCCGAGCGTCGGAGCGTGCGCTCAGAATTCGCGGCGGAGCGCGAAGTTCCGGGCGGTTGACGAAGCGTGCTGGTAAGAGTCCCTGGTATTGTCGCCGAAATCGTGTCATATCATTCTAACGCGACAGGACCTTGCACCGGTAAGAGGCACCGGTCAATTAGGTATACCGTCCCCTTAATTCCAATAGGATCAGGCCATGAAAGACGATGCACTGTCCGAGCTCAGATCCGCCCTTCGGGGGGAAATCATCACCCGCGCCGACGCGGCAGCGTTTGCCGCCGCGCGCTTCCGGGGATGGAATCGCGATCTGAACACGCGAACCAATCCACTGGGTTTTGTCATCGCCTCAGGTGTCCGGGATATCGTGACGACCGTAAACTACTGTCGGTCGCACAACATTCCTGTCGCGGTGCGCGGAAAGGGTGCCCACTCACCCTACGGAATGGCCAATGACGCAATCGTGGTCGACCTCATGAGGATGACGGCGGTCCGCGTCGACCCTGACGAGAAGCTTGTTTTTGTACAGGCGGGCGCCGATGGAGGGGACGTCGATCACGAAACGGCCCTCCATAATCTCGTGTGCCTGACCGGCTCGGTCTCGCATACCGGATTTGCGGGTGTCGCGCTTGGCGGCGGCATTGGACACCTGAGCCGATGGCTGGGCGCGGTGGTTGATAGCATCCTCGGATACGAGATGGTCACCGCAACGGGAGAAGTTGTCCGCGTGGACGCAGCGAAGGATCCGGAACTTTTCTGGGGCATGCGCGGGAACGGCGCCAGCTTTGGAATCGTCACCGAATTTGTCCTGAAGCTGCGCGATATGCCGAACAACGGACTTATCCGTGGCGCTCCAATATTGTGGGGAGCGGACAAAGCAACGGACGTGATGAGATCCTGGATGGACCGCATCGGCCGTCCCGGGCGCAAGAACACAGAAATATATCAGTTTGCGTTCATGCACTCGCCCGACGGCGATCCGGTCTGTGGAATAGTGCCTCTGATCGTTGGTGAGACCGAACGCACGGCGAAGGCCACGTGTGACGAGCTGGCGGCCTACGCGGGCGGGGCAGTAGTACGGCAGGACACTCAACTGCCCTATACGGCGCTTCAGGCGGCGCTGGACGACCGCTTCCCCTACGACGTGAACTACTGGGAAAAGGGAGTGTTCATCGACTGGGACCCGCGTGACCCAAACGCGGTGAACAGCATCGTGGACGCGGCGGTGAAGCAGTGGAGTGAAAGGCCCGACTTCGCCACGAAACTGTCGACGGTCCTGCTCTTTATGGAGGTCAACGGCGCGGTGGCAACGGGAGATACAGCCTCCACGTCGTTTGCCGCTCGGGGCGCGCGCCTCTGGTGCACGGCCATTATCAGTTGGCCGGATGACGATGCCTCAAAGCGCGCGGCCAGCAGGAAATGGTGTGGGTCCCTGGTCGAGAAGCTGAGTCCATTTCATGTGACCACCTATCTGAACAACGCCATGCCGGAGAGCGAAGCTGAAATGCTCAGCGTCTTCCCTCGGGACACTATGAAGCGTCTGCGTGCTCTGAAGGAAAAGCACGATCCCAATAATTTGTTCAAAATGGGCGCGTGGCAGTATGAGGCCAACCTATAGTCGGATCGTGAAGACGATCAGACCCGCCGGATCGTTTCAAGGGCGGCTTCCGACTTGGCGCGTTTTTCCAACGCCATTGATCTTCCCGCCGCCCCGGCTGATGCGCCAATCGCGTTCTAGCCCACCGTCAGCTTGAGGTATTTGATCGTTGAGGCCGGTAGCACGGCTTTGTTTTTCGCGAACCACTTCTCACCGCCGGGTGAAGAGAACGTTTGCCTGTATGCGGGTAACACCCAGTTCTCTAATAAGTCGTTGTTGATTGCGTCGTTCTCCGCCGCGTAGATGACATTCTGCAAATTGTGCCATTGGCGTGACATGAGCAGATCGAACACAATTTGCTCGCCCTCGAAAAGTTCAGCCGACCCCTGAAGTCCTTTGATCCAGGTTTCTGCGTCGGAGCCCATGTATACGGGATCGAAGGCGCGATCACGAGCAGCCGACACTTCCAGTGCGGTGTTCAGTCTGGTTTGCCGGTTGCCTTCGCGCAGTTGCATCGCAACGAAAAGAAGCGAAACGACAATGGCAGTTGCCGGCACTGCGTCGCTGATTGTGCTGATCAATTAAAGGGACATGACGCTAGCCTTCCGGTTGAGTTCTGAGAATTAAGGGGACGCAATACTTAATTGACATGCGCCTCCAGCAGGTGCAAGCTCCTGTCGCGCCAGAATGATTTGACACGATTTCGCTGATCATGCCAATGTCTCTAGCCAACTCGTGCCGCCAACCGCTCGGACCTTCGAAAATACGGCGGCAAGCTATTGGACTGCACCCTTCCCGTGAGACACGGAAATTGGGAGGCAGGTTGGCCGTCGCGGGATTGCTGCGGCTTTGTGTAAAGACGTAAAAGCAATGATCCGGCGAAGCAGAAGCGGGCGGTGGTGGTGCGTCAAACGCGAATGCCCATCAAACGCGAATGATCGTGTCGCTGTAACGGGCAACCTGATCGTCATGGGTCACGAGCCGCAGGGGCTCGCAAATGGCCTGAGCAACCAGCAATCGGTCAAACGGGTCGAAATGATGCACCGGCAGGTCCTCGACGGGAATATGGTGACAGGTTACCTCTCGCCGCATTCCATCCTTTTTCACGCGGGCTAACGGGGCGCACCCCGACCCTCAAGGCCGCGCCAGCTTTTTCACGATGTCAAGCACGAGAACATGTAGGGAGAAAAATGGCATTGCCGAGAGGGGTATTGTGCGGGGACATAACGAAAAGTGTTTCGTTGTGGGTCACCTTGCCGTATTTGGCGGTTAGGCCGAAATTGATGAGTTTCACGTAGTCTGTACCAGTTCCGGGGGAAAGCCATGAGCTGGAAAATTGTGGCAGGATGGATGCTAGCAGCTGTTTGGGCTGCAGAGTTCGTCACAATGGTATCGCTCGACTCCTTTGGAGTGGTCGTTGCAGATGCGCAACTCGAAGCCCTTGTCGACTCTGTTGCAGTTGGGGCGTTTTCGCTTTGCGCATATTTGGCTTTGCTGATGATCGACCGGCGCAGCATGAAGCTCATCCGTGCTGGTGATTGGTACAATGGGCTTGTGATCGTATTGACGGTCATTGGTTTTGAAAGTGTGTTTCATCCACTTTCAGAAAACGTATCAACGCTTTTCACGAATGAAGTAAGTGTGGAATTGGTAAATTCCGTCTTGCTGGCGATTGCTGTAGCCTGTGTATGCGCATGGATACACGCTATCGATCAGCGTGTTACGGAACTCGTTCCAAGCAGAAAAGTATTTTTGAAGAAAGCCGGACCAGCGGTGCTCATTGGCGTGCTTGTCAGTGCCATATGCGTTTCCTCAGTGGCAGCATTGCGTGAAGTCAATCAGCGCATGTTTTCCCATGAAGTGGGTCTGGGGGCAGCGCTTGGCGATGCTGTTGCACATCAACGTGAAGCAAGTCATTCGGTCGGGCGTGCCGCGCTGATGTCCCTACAGACCGGCGGGGGCAGTCTGCCGTTCGTAAATGCAATGGGCGCCGCGGGCGGGCGCGCATCAATTACACAAAATCTTGCTGCCGAGTATTTTCGTCGAAATGAAAGTGAACTGCAGAAGCTGGTTCGTCGGCCAAGTCTTGCATCCTTTGACAGGGCATGGGGGCAGGTGGTGGACTCCGCGCGAGTTTTTAGCACAGCTGGGGAAACTTCTAAGCGCGAAGCTGCCTTAGCATTGCAGTTTTCCATCGACGAGTTTGCATATAGCGCCAATGCTATGCTCAATTCGATCGCCATTCTTGAAAGTCGGCGCGCCGTTCACCACGGCTCTGTCATCGGGGAAATAGCAAACGGCGTCCTTGTCTTCCTGATGGCGGCGGGATTGCTGCTGCCATTGCTTCGCCTTACGGGTGCGCAAATGAGCAGGCTTGGCGCATCGTTGAGCGACGCGCAACGCTTGAATGGAAATTTGGCGGCGTACAAACGTGCGCTGGACGAGCATGCTATTTTTTCCGTGACAGACCAGCGCGGCAAAATTCTGCAAGCCAACGAGCATTTCCTGGCGATTTCGAAATACACGCACGAAGAAGTCATTTCTCAAAACCATCGAATCGTATCGTCCGGCATGCATGGGCCAGATTTCTTTGCAGGGATGTGGAAGACTATTTCGCGCGGCGATACCTGGCGTGGCGAGGTTTGTAACCGGGCGGTTGACGGTTCGCTCTATTGGGTTGATGTTTGCATCACGCCATTGATGGGAACGGATGGTACGCCGGAACAATATGTGTCGATCGGTTATGATATCACCGAACGCAAAGGCGCAGAGGAGCGATTTGAACGTAAAATCAAATTGTCGCGTGCCATCGAAGCGATGCGCTCTGAGTTCATGGTGCATGACTCCGTTTATGCCACTTTGACGCCTGTACTGAATGAAATCAACGCTGTCATGGGTTCGAATGCCTCTCTTGTGGTGGAGTTGGCTCGAAACCGTGAAGGGTGCGCCTCGGCATTGATGCTCGGCCATAGCAAGAGCGAAAGAGCCGGCGATGATGCATTAACGGGCACACAACCTCGACTGACTAACCCGGAAGGACAGCACGAACTTATCGAAGAAGCGCTAAGCCTGGGTGAGATGTTTGGCGGTCTTGGCGCAAAGCAATTGGGCGCGGACGAGTTTACAGGGTTTCCCATTGCAGTGGGTTTCGATCCTGTGGGCTTATTGCTGGTCTCTGGTGACATTGATCGGGTGTTGTTCGACGATGAGATCACGATAACGGTGAATGCGCTCGCAGAAATAGTGTCCGCGCGCCGGGAATCTGACCGTCGGCGTGCGGACGAGGAGGGAACCAAGAAACTTGCCAAGCGCGATCCTTTGACCGGCTTGGGCAATCGACGCGATTTGGAGGAGGAATTTGAGTCTCGCACCGACCATCCGGACGCGCAGTTTGGGTTGCTGCTGATCGACCTTGACCGGTTCAAACCTATCAACGACACGTTTGGTCATTTGGTGGGTGACACTGTTCTTCGAGTTGTGGCGGAGCGGCTCGTCGCGATGGCCAAAGGCGATTATACTGTGTCGCGCATCGGCGGTGACGAGTTTGCGATTCTCACTGAATCGCATGCGGTCTTGAATGAACATCAGGCGCTTGAACTGGCAAGGCGCGTAATTGAAGAATTATGTGCGCCAGTCCAATGCGGGCAATATGAGGTGTCGGTGGGTGCTTCGGTGGGCGTGGCTCTTTACCCTCGGCACGGTCACACCTTTCAAGAGATTTTCCATTGCGCCGATGCTGCAATGTATCGGGCCAAGGAGAACAGATCCGAAGCAAAGATGTTTGATGCTTCTATGGATGAAGGCATACGACACCGTGCGGAACTTGAAACTGACCTCAAGCGGGCGCTGGAGCAGGACGAAATCGTTCCCTATTTCCAACCGTTCGTCGATCTTTCGAGTGGCAAGGTTGTTGGTCATGAAGTGCTTGCACGCTGGACACATTCTGTTCGCGGTGACGTGGCACCGTCTGAATTCATAAAAATTGCGGAGGAGGCGGGGCTCGTTGATCGCTTATTCTGGCAGATACTGAGCCGTGCCTGCAAAATGCATGTATCGGGAAGGCACAAAACCACTTTGTCGGTGAATTTGTCACCCACGCAAATCAATAATCCGCTTTTTGCAAGGCATTTGATTGAACAGATCGAACAACTTGGATTTCCTGCCAATCTTCTCGAAGTAGAAATTACGGAAACGTCGATGATCGGCGACCTCAACCGGGCGCGGCCGCTGTTGTTGCTGCTGAAGAGTTGCGGCATTCAGATCGCGCTTGATGATTTTGGCACGGGTTATTCATCACTTGCACTTCTCAGGAGTCTGCCGATCTCGAAGCTCAAGATTGACCATTCGTTCACTGCAGATCTTGAAAGTCAAGACGCAACGCGCGGTACGATCATCGACGCGATTTTGGGCATTGCCAAGGCGATGCATCTCAAAGTCACGGCGGAAGGGATCGAGACTCCTGAGGTCGCAGATTACCTGCGTGCGCAAGGTTGCCACTATGGCCAGGGCTATTTATTCTCGAAGGGCGTGCCTCAGATTCTGACTGAGGTAAGTGAGGGCGGGCCGACTGCGTGGCGCAATTCAGCTTAGCATTTTGAAGGCTTGCAATGCTTTGGTAGCTGTATTGGTGTCAGAGTCGGCTTGACAGCAAGAGCGGCGTCACACGCAAATCAGTTGAGTGTGACCTGGGAAGGCACATTCTAGGGACATGTCACCATCCAGGCCTCGCCGTCCGTCTCCCCAACCAACCTCCCTACCGCGTAAACGCCCGCCCCGGCACGAGTTCGCCTTCAGGCCCCAGCCGCCCGACATAGCACCGGTTGAAGGCGCCGCAATATGTGTAGTACATCGCCACGCGATTCCCGCGCCGGTCGATCCAGTAGCAAAGCTCGACACCCCAGCCGACCTTTGGAATAGTCTGGCACAGATCACCCTCGCCATCGATGCGCCAGGTTCCGTACTCGACATAGCCAAGCGCTTCGATGGAGGCGTGCGGCACGCGCGCACCAAGTTTTTGGAAATGGGCCTCTAGCTTGCCGCCCGCCATGTAATAAATCTGCCAGTAAAATTCCGAGCGTTGCCCGACATCGGCCGGCGCAGAGCCGTCGGCAAACCCTTCGGTGCCACGCAGCGTGTGATTGGTGAGCCAGTCCCGCAAATTTCCACGCCGGCCAATAACGGTGACGCGTTCCGTCGGCCAATCAGATCTGGACTTCGGCTGTTCACTGGAGCCCTTCGGCTTTGTTTCCGCAGCGGCTGAAAGCCCGATTGAAAGCGCAGCCGCACATCCCATCGCAAGGCATGCGGCAAAAACTATTCGTGCTGATCTGGCTTTCACGGCTGACAAACCTCAATGCTGACACTCAAATTGGAGTGGATCAAAGTTTCCGCTTCTTGGCAAAGCGCAATTGCGCCTGGCGATTTAGCCCACCATTTTCAATCAGCAATCTGATATTGGTAGTGCAGTTTCGACTCAATGGGGACTTCAGTGGATTTTCCGCCGCAACTCCAAAGCGCCATCGGACTGGGCGTGTTCGTTTTTATCGGTTGGGCTCTGTCCGAGAACCGGGCCGCCTTTCCGTGGACCCTGGTGGCCGTTGGAATTACCTTGCAAATAGGCCTGGCAACCCTTTTCCTCGGCGTTCCCTTCATGCGCGACGGCCTGCTCTCGCTAAACGTCCTGGTCGATGCCATCCAGTCTGCAACCGCCAAAGGCACATCCTTTGTCTTCGGGTTCACCGGCGGCGGCCCGGCTCCGTTTGCGGTCACCAACCCCAATTCGATCATAACAATTGCCTTCACTATTCTCCCGATCGTCATCGTTATGTCAGCACTTTCCGCCCTGCTTTGGCATTGGCGCATTCTGCCCGTCGTCGTGCGCGGCTTCGCCTATGCCCTGGAGAAGAGCATGAAGATCGGCGGCGCGCTGGGCCTGGGGTGCGCCTCCAATATTTTTCTTGGCATGATCGAAGCCCCGCTGCTCATTCGTCCATACCTGGAAAAAATGACACGCAGCGAGCTCTTCACGCTGTTGACCTGCGGCCTGGCAAATGTCGCAGGCACAGTTTTGGTGCTTTACGCAACCATCCTTGAGCCGGCCATTCCAGGCGCATTGGGACATATCATTGTGGCGTCTCTGCTGTCGTTGCCCGCATCAATTTTGTTGTCGAAAGTGATGATCCCCGGCACCGAAACGACGCCAGCCGACCTCGGCACCAAGCCGCTCTATCGCTCGACCATGGACGCTATTTCCACTGGCGCTGAGGATGGTATGAAAATGTACCTCAGCATTATCGCCATGCTCATCGTGATGATCTCATTGGTAGCGCTGGCAAATATTGCCCTCGGGCATATTGAAGTTGCCGGCGCGCCACTGAGTTTTGAACGGGCAATCGGCTGGATATTCGCCCCCATAGTTTGGCTGATCGGTGTCCCGTTCAGTGATGCAGCAGTGGCCGGCAGCCTCATGGGCACCAAAACCATTCTCAACGAACTCATCGCCTACCTCAATCTTGCCGCATTGCCGGGCGATGCTTTGACTGAACGCTCGAAGCTGCTCATGCTCTACGCCATGTGCGGCTTCGCCAACCTTGGATCTGTCGGCATGATGATCGGCTCAATCAGTGCGCTCGCGCCCTCCCGCCGGGACGAAATCGTCGAACTGTCGCTCAAATCCATCATCCCGGGAACCTTGTCCACTTGCATGACGGCCGCAGTCGTCGGATTGTTGCCGGGATAGACCATGTCAAAATCACTCGCCAGATTGCAGTCGTGGATGCTTTGGATCGCAGGCGTGCTTGCAATTCTGGGTTCCATCGGTCTCGCAAGTCTTCCGCTGAAAATTCTGTTCCTCTCGGCCAATATCCTGATGCCCATCGTGGGGCTGCTGTGTTTGGGTTCGGCCTTCATCGTCAGTGAGCGCGCCACAATCGATGTCAAAGACCCATCGCTGTCACGCCGTGTACGGATTTGGGCATTGATCATTTTGGGCATATTGAGTTTTATCTCCATTCTGCCCATAATCGATTTGCCGGTTCAGTTGCCTTTTCTGCGCCTGGATATGTTGATGCTAATCATTGGATTCGGCTGTCTTTTCTTCGCCTATATCGGCACCCGCACCTGACAAAACACAAAAATAAACAATTCGTGTATGAACCGCTCTTGAGTCCGTGCGCTTAATGCCGCATTAGCCCGCATCGAATACAATCCCATCCAAAAGACGGTTTCAGGAGTGCCGAGTTTGCAGCGTTCAGCAACTGAGTTGAAACCCTCTGATCGTATGTCCTGGTTGACCATCCTGGGCTTCGGCCAACTGGCAGTACCTTTGGCATTCGCAGGACTTCCCATCGCGGTTTTTGTCTCGAAGTTTTACGCCGAAGATTTGAAAATCAACATCGAAACCGTCGGCCTCATTCTCCTCGTGGCCCGCCTTGCCGACTTCATCGTCGACCCCATCATCGGTTACGCCAGCGACCGCACCACGTGGAGTTTGGGCCGCAGACGCACCTGGGTGTTGCTCGGTGCTCCGGTCTTCATGCTCGGCGTCTACATGCTGTTCCTGCCCCCTCCAGGCGCTGACGAAACTCACCTTTTGATCTGGATAGCCGTCTTCTATCTGGGCTGGACAATGATCACAATTCCCTACGGCGCCTGGGGCGCCGAACTGTCCGGCGACTATAACGAACGCTCGCGCATCACCGGCGTCCGCGAAGTCTTCACGCTCGTGGGCCTGGCGTTGGCCGGCGCCATCCCCGTCATCGTCGGCGTCGCATCGGCGGCCGAAGGCGGCGGCTACTGGAACGCGATGGCCGTGCTCGGCTGGACCATTGTCGTCCTCACGCCGTTCGGTGTCGCCATCATGTTCGCCTCCACACCCGAAACGCCCTATGGCTCGACCGAACACGTCTCGGTTTGGAAAGGTGCGAAGGCGGCCATTTCCAACCTGCCGTTCTTGCGCTTGTTCTTTGCCACTTTTTTCGTTCGCATAGCCTCCCGCGCCGCTGAAGTCTTATTCTTGTTCTATATGGTGGACGCGGTCGGTCTGACCAAGGCCCAGGGCAACCATTTTCCCCTGGCCCTTATCATTGCTGCCATCGTCTTCGCGCCCCTGTGGATCTGGCTTGGCGGCAAGATCACCAAACACCGGGCACTATCCATCGCCATGCTCATCGGCGTAGGTGTTTTTGCAACCTTGCCCCTGCTTCAGGATTTTGGCTACTGGCCCAATCTCGCATTATTCGCGTTGTTGGGCGCTGCATTTTCAGCTCCCTATACATTGGGCCAATCCATCGCCGCCGACGTTGTCGATCTCGATTCACTGCGAACCCACGAACCACGCGCTGGCCTTCTGATCTCCTTCTTCGGCCTCGCCATCAAAGGCGGCGATGCTGTCGGGGCGGGCTTCGCGCTGATGCTCGTGGGTTATCTCGGTTTCAGCTCAGGCGTTGTCGAGAAATCTCCGGAAGCCATTTCCGCTCTGACCTATGTATTCTCGCTCCTGCCCATCGTCTTCTACGTTCCAGCTATAGCTCTTCTGTGGTCGTTTCCCATCACTCCGGACGTCCAGCGCCGCATACGAAGCCTGGTCGAGCATCGCGCCAAACGCGCCCCTAAGCGCCCAGAGCAAACGACTTCGCAATCAATTCATACGACCGCACCCGCGCTGCAAAATCAAAGGTGATCGTCAGCACCACGGCTTCTTCGGCGCCATACTCGCCAGCAATCTTTTCAAGTCCTGCTCGCACCCGTTCTGCCGTTCCGGTAATTCCGCGCGCAGCAATGCCCCGCAACATCACCCGGTCCTCAGGCGTATACGCATAGGCCGCTGCTTCCTCCGGCGACGGGAATGGCCCCGCCTGATTGCGCAGCAACTGCATCACCCAAAGATTGCGCGTCAGGCACAAGCGCTCGGCCTCAGCCTCGGTATCAGCCGCCAGTGCAAACACCGCCACACTCACCCGGGGCACGTCGCCATCGCGATGCGGTTTGAACTGCCGACGGTACGTCTGCGCCGCCTCTGCACCGCTGCCGTCAGGCGAAATAAACTGCGCAAACGACAATGGCAGCCCAAGCTCTGCCGCAAAAACAGCACCGCTCAGACTTGAAGCCAGCATCCACATTTCCGGCATCCCCGGCCCGCGCGGCGAAGCATGGATTTGCCGGTAGGGATGCGTCGCAGGCCATTCGGCAAGACCTGCCGCCTCCTCAAGATAGTGCCGCAGCAACTCCGCCTGTTGGGGAAACGCAGCGATATCCCAAGCCTGCGGCCCCGCTTGCAGCGCCACACTCGTGCGCCCATCCGCTCCCGGCGCCCGGCCAATGGCCAGATCGACCCGCCCCGGATAAAGCGTCTCCAACATCCGGAAATTCTCGGCCACCTTCAGCGGACTGTAGTGCGGCAGCATGATCCCGCCCGAGCCGACGCGGATCGTTTTCGTTTCCGAAGCGACCCGCGCGATCAAAATCTCGGGTGTCGAGCCCGCAAACGAACTCGTGTTGTGATGCTCGGCCAGCCAATAGCGGCTGTAGCCGAAGCGCTCGCAACACTTCGCAAGTTCAATCGTCTCACGCACGGCATCAGCGGCCGTGCCACCTTTGCGAATGGGCGATTGATCAAGTGCGCTAAGTTTCATCCGCCAAGGGTCTATGCGCTTGCCGGTCGCCAAGCAAGCTCGCACCCAGTCCCGTCAGTGTAATTGCAAACATCGCGCCAATCACCAGTGTCAACCACGGTTCATCCAGCGACGACTGGGCGTTCGTGTTTGCGACTTCGGTGCCCGCACTCATGAGGTCAGACACATGCCCGAACAGTGACATGTAAAACATGGCGCTCGTAAATCCCCACCCTGCGGTCAAGATCGCCGTGCCGCGATTGCCCGGGCTCCAAAGTACCGACACCGCGCCCCATTGCAGAAGCAGCACGGCGATGTAGTCCACGACCCAGAAAGGCCACCATTGAACCTCGCCCGAGTTGCGCAAGGCCTCGGCGACGGCAAGAAAAGTTCCAAACCCAAGCGCGAGCCACGCCGCGAAATTCTTCATGTTACCCCAAGCGGTTTTCGACAACCGCCCCCAACCCAATCAACTGATCGATCTCTTCCTCACCATAGCCTGCCTCACGCAACACCGCACGATTGTCGGCACCGAAATCGGGCGGCGTGTGACGGGTCTGCGCTTCATTACGGGACATTTTCACCGGGGAGGCGATCCCCCGGTAGGAATTTCGCTCGACAAGCATTTCCCGCGCCGCCGTCTGCGGATCGTTGAGCGCCTCTTCGATCGTGTTCAGCGGACCCGCAGGCACTCCTGCCTTCAGAATCTCCAGCGCAACCTTTGGTCCATCCACGTTCGCAAAGGCATCGCGCAACAGCGTTGTCAGCTCCGCCCGATGCGCATTGCGATCCGCCATCGTTTTGAACCTTGGATCGTCGGCAACCGCCGCCATCCCCAATACAGTCAACGCCTTGCGAAACTGTCCATCATTGCCGATCCCCAGATAGATAGGCCGCGTTGCCGTCGGGTAAAGGTCATAAGGCGTCAAATTCGGATGCGCGTTGCCCAAGAGTTTCGGCGTTCGTCCATCCATCAACCAATTGCCTGAATGCGGATGCAGGATCGAAAGCCCCGCGTCATAGAGCGCCACCTCGACAAACTGTCCAGTGCCGGCGTGCCCCCTGGAGTGCAGCGCCAGCAGGATCCCGATCACCAGATTGAGCCCCGTTGCCATGTCCACCATCGGCACGCCTAATTTCACCGGCCCTGACTCCGGCGAACCGTTGCACGACGACAAACTGGTCATCGCCTGCACGATCGCATCATAGCCGGGCATGCCGCCAAGTGGCCCCTCGCTGCCGAAGCCCGACACCCTTGCATGGATCAGCCGCGGAAAACGCTTCGACAAAACGTCGAACCCCATCCCCCATCGCTCCATCGTGCCACTCTTGAAATTCTCGACCAGCACGTCGGCATCGCCAAGCAACTTGAACACCACCTCCCGCGCCTCTGGCTTCGTGAGATCGAGCGCCATCCCGCGCTTGTTGCGGTTGATATTCACATAATACGCCGAAGCCCCGCTCGCGCGATCGCCGTCCCGGAACGGCGGTCCCCATTCGCGCGTCTCGTCGCCTTGGGGCGGCTCTACTTTGATCACGTCCGCCCCATGATCGCCCAAGATCTGCGTCGCATACGGTCCGCCGAGCACGCGGCTCAGATCGATCACTTTGATCCCGGCCAAGGCCCCGGTATTCTTGGTCGCCATCAGTACGCTCCGCTCTTTGCGCCCGCATAGCACACCGGTCGTCCTGAACCCGCCATCGTTGAGAAAGTTACTCCCAGAGTTTCATGCCGATCCAGCCGTACGACCAGAGATAGCCCGCGAAGGCCAGCGTTGCCATGCCGCTCAGCCAGGCGACCCCGCGTGCAAGGATGTTTGCGTCGGGAGCGCCCATGGCTGAGCGGAGCAACGTGAGGACGCCCAAAGCAGGCGTGGCTAGCGTCGCGCCATAGAGGGCCCATCCAAGCGGGCTTGGTTTGCCGAGTTGGTCGAGGCTTGCGCCTGCGAAGCTGAAAATGGCGATCCCTGTGACGGCGACAGTCGAAAGCATCGCGAGCCACGGCAGCAACCTGATCGTCAAGCCGCCGCGTTCTCGCAATCGGCCGAAGAATGCGCTGGGGATCCAGATCAGCATGTAGAGGGCAGTCAGCACGAGAGCGAGCGCGTACACCGCCGCAAGCGCCGCTTTGCTCACGAGTTCCGCGAGCGGCACTTTGCGGTCGGCGCCGATCGCCGTAAACATCAGCATGTCGTCGCCTTTGGGTACGAAGACGATATTGGGCGCGGCCTTGTCAGACTTCTGGAAGATGTTGTTGCCGATATGAATGCGTTTCGTGTCGTTGAACTCGAGTTCGCCGCCCTTTGCGCGCGCGGTTTGCCAGCTGAAGATGCTCTCAAGGACCGCGAGCTTCTGCTGGCGTGGCGTGATTGATTGGTAGAAACCGGTCAACCGTTCCAATTCGGCAGGTGCCAAAGGCACTGTGACGGCCATTGACTCGGGAAAATTGCGCTCAAGGTAGCTTCTGATTTCATCGCCGGCCGCGAAGACTTCCGACGCGCCAAGGTTCCCCATGACCACGAAGCCGGCACCTTGGCCGGGCGCGTATTCGTATTTCGAGACGAACCCGTCGATGCCGCCGTCGTGGCCGAAGAACAGGCCCTTCTTGCCGGCATAGATCATGTTGCCCAGACCGTAGCCGTATTTCAGGCCGGCGCGCGCGCCGTCGTTGGATTCGGGGCGCTCGATCCGCTCGACGGAGGCGGTGCCCAGGTACGTGCGTCCGTCCAGCGTGCCGCGGCCGAGCATCAGCAACGGCAGCTTCGCCAGGTCTCTCGAGGTGACGTTCAGCGACCCCGCCGGCCGTCCCAGGATTTCGACGAACGGCTCTTCCTTGGCGCCTCCGTCGCTGTAGCTCTTGGACAGCCGATCGCTGATTTGCGGTTCGCGCGTCCAATAGGCGCTCTCCATGCCGAGCGGGCCGGTCAGGCGGCTTGCAATGAAGTCCTGAAATTTCTGCCCGCTGACCTTTTCGATAATGCGCCCGGCGATCACAGGCCCCGCGTTGCAGTACGACGTCATCGTGCCGGGCTTCCAGCGGCTCGTGTAGGGCCCGTACTTGTCGACGGCCTCAGACAGCGGAACATCTTTGCCTTCGAGCAAATAGTGGCGGAAGGTAATGTCGTCGAATCCCGTCGTGTGCTCGATCAGGTGCACGACGCGGATCGGGTCGGTCTTTTCCCAGGGGTTGTCGTATTTCAGTTCGGGCATCAGATCGGCAAGCTTTGCGTCGAGGTTGAGCTTGCCTTCTTCGACCAGCATCATAACCGCGATGCTGGTGAAGCTTTTGGAGATGGAGCCCGCGCGGAAGACCGTTTCCGGGGTGACCGGCCTTTTCGTTTTGATGTCGGCAAAACCATAGCCTTTCGAAAGGACGATTTGCCCGCCCTCGACGATGGTAACGCTTGCGCCGGGGACTTTTCCTTTGGCGAATGCTTCAGCAAGCCGCTTGTCGAGCTCTTCAAGTGAGGCGGCAGGCTTGGGCTTCTCCGGTTCGGCCGCTTGAGCGCTGGCTGCAAACACAAAACCAACAACAACGGCCATGGCCGCGACGCAATGATTCAAGGCAACCCCCAGGAAGATGAGCAAGAACGTGCAATACCGTATCACGCGTGCTCCACGCACCGAAGCGATTGATGAACTCGTGGACAACAAAACCCCGCAAAATAACTCGCCTGCTTGGAGAAATTCACTTTGCGAGCATAGGCTGGGAGATGTAAGCATCACCGGCAACGAAGCCCATCTGCGGCCTCGCCAAGGGGTACAAAGCTGATCGAACTGGTCCCAAGAAAACAGCTTGACGGCTTCATCGCCAAGTACGATCCGAGCATCGCAGCCTCCGCGCGACAGATATTGGCCGCCATGCGCAAGCGGTTGCCAGGCGCATTGGAGCTTGTCTATGACAACTATAACGCGCTCGCCGTAGGCTTTGGCCCGTCGGAGAAAGTGTCTGATGTTGTATTCTCCATTGCCCTTTACCCGCGGTGGATCAGCCTGTTCTTTTTCAACGGGCCAAAGCTCAAGGACCCGAAAAAACTTCTGAAGGGAAGCGGCAGCAAGGTCCGCCACATCGTGCTCGAAAGCGCAAAGTCGCTCGCCGATCCGGATGTCGGTGCCTTGATGGACCAGGCCCTGATACTCAATCCGCTGAACGCCACTGGAAAACACCGCATCGTCATAAAATCGGTCTCCGCGAAACAGCGCCCGCGACGGCCTTGAGTGTTCACATTTCTCCCATTCGCTGTCATGGTCCGCGCAGGCGGACCACCCACGACGTGACTTGAATTTGGTGTAAGAAGTCGTGAAAGGTCGGCCTTCGCCGAACAAGTCCACCGGAACCCCTCCATGCCTCTCGACATTGAAACCCGTAACGAACTCATCGCCACCGTCCGCCGCTTCGTCAGCGAGCGCCTTGTTCCGAATGAGGACAAGACCGCGCGTGACGATCTTGTCCCCGATGCCATCGTCGCCGAGATGCGCGAGCTGGGCTTGTTCGGCATTTCCATCCCCACCGAATATGGCGGTCTCGGCCTGACCATGGAGGAAGAGGTCCTCGTCTGCATCGAACTCGGCCAGACCTCGCCCGCCTTCCGCTCGACCATTGGCACCAATGTTGGCATCGGCAGCCAGGGCCTGGTCATGTTCGGCCGCGAAGATCAAAAGCGCGAATGGCTGCCCAAACTCGCCAGCGGCGAAGCCATCGCCAGCTTCTGCCTCACCGAACCGGGTGCGGGCTCCGACGCTGCTTCGTTGCGCACCACCGCCATTCGCAAGGGCGACCACTTCGTCGTCAACGGCACCAAGCGTTACATCACCAACGCCAACAAGGCCTCGGTCTTCACGCTGATGGCGCGCACCGACCCCGCGAACAAGGGGGCAGGTGGCATCACCGCCTTCTTCGTGCCCGCGAACCTCAAGGGCATCACCATCGGCAAACCGGATCGCAAAATGGGCCAGCAGGGCGCCCATATCTGCGATGTGATTTTTGAAGACTGTCATGTCCCCGCAAGCTGCATGCTGGGTCAGGAAGGGCAGGGCTTTCGCGTTGCCATGCAGGTGCTGGATCGCGGCAGGCTTCACATCTCGGCCGTCTGCGTCGGCGTCTCCGAGCGTCTGATCCGCGACGCCGTCAAATACGCGCTGGAACGCGATCAGTTCGGCCAGAAGATCGCGGAGTTCCAGCTCATCCAGGCCATGCTCGCCGACTCCAAAACCGAATCCTACGCCGCCCGCTGCATGGTGCTCGACGCCGCGAGGAAGCGCGACGCCGGCGACAACGTCACGATGGAGGCCGCGTGCACCAAATACTTCGCCTCCGAAATGGTGGGTCGGGTGGCCGACCGCGCCGTGCAAATCTTCGGCGGCGCCGGTTACGTCACCGACTACGGCGTCGAACGCTTCTACCGCGACGTCCGCATTTTCCGCATTTACGAAGGCACCAGCCAGGTCCAGCAACTCGTCATCGCCAAAAACCTGCTCAAATCCATGGGTTGAAAAAGTGCTGGCATTTTGATAGCATGATGCCAGCAAATGAACTGGAGCATCATGACATGGCACCCAGAACAAAACCGAAAACCAGGGCACTGACGGTTCGCAAGCTACCTGAAGACCACTACAACTGGCTGCAAGAGCGTGCTGCCGCCAACGGCCGCAGCATGGAAGCAGAAATGCGCGAGATCGTAGCCCAGACGAAGCGAGGGGCCACCGAGTGGCCGCAGAAACCTCAAGACCAGTCGAGCACGGCGCCTCGCGGATTTGCCGAACCCGCGACGCGCGGGAAGGCCGGGCGCATCCCCAAGGGCAAGGCGAAGCCGGTAAAGAAATTGTCGAGCAACATGGCAATAGCAAAGCTGCAATTGCTTTTTGCCAAGGCAACAAAGGGCCGCAAGTCAAAAAAGCTATTGTCTGAGGAGTTTCTCGAAGAACGCCGTCGTATGTGGGGCGAGGAGTGATCGCCCTCGATGCTTCTGCTCTCATCGCGCTGTTAAAGCTGGAGCCCGGATGGGAAGTTGTGGAACAGCATCTGCGGGCTTCAATCATTTCCTCGGTCAACTTGGCCGAAACCCTCAGCAAATATGCCGAGTATGGTGGCGACATCGACCAGGCTATGTCGCTGTTTGAGGAAGCCGCCATCGAAATCGTCCCGGCCAGTTTTGAGCAAGCAGTTGACGTTTCCCGTTTGCGCTTGCCGACCAGGGCGTTCGGCCTTTCACTCGGGGACCGTTTCTGCTTTGCCTTGGCGCGTGAGCGCAAAATTCCCGTGCTGACGGCCGAGCATATCTGGGACAAAGTCAAGGTCGGTGTGAAAGTTGTTCGAATTCGCTGACCGATTGTGCCAGTGTCGGTCCCAACGGAGAATTCATCACCATGACCAAAACCATCCGTATCGGCTGCGCTTCCGGCTTCTGGGGCGACAGTTTCACCGCCGCCCCCCAGCTCGTCGCCAAGGGTAACATCCAGTATCTCGTCTTCGACTATCTGGCCGAGATCACCATGTCGATCATGGCCCGCCAGCGCGAGAAGGATCCGAACTTCGGCTATGCGCACGACTTCGTCACCGTCACCATGGCCGGTATCGCGCGCGAAGTGGCCGAGAAGAAAATCAAGGTCATCGCCAACGCCGGCGGCATGAACCCCAAAGCCTGCGCCGCCGCCCTCGAAGCGCTGCTCGCCAAACAGGGCGTGACGCTGAAGGTCGCCTATGTCGATGGCGACGATGTGCTGCCGCAACTCGATAAGTGGAAAAACCAAGGTGTCACCGAAATGTTCACCGGCGCACCGCTTCCCGAAAAGCCCATCAGCATGAACGCCTATCTCGGCGGCTTCCCGATTGCAGCAGCACTCGCCAAAGGCGCCGATGTCGTCATCACCGGCCGCTGCGTCGATAGCGCGGTGACGCTCGGCGCCTGTATCCACGAGTTCGGCTGGACCGCGAAGGACTACGACAAACTCGCCGGCGGCAGCCTCGCCGGTCACATCGTTGAGTGTGGCGCCCAGGCCTGCGGCGGCATCTTCACCGACTGGGAGCAGGTGCCGGAGTGGGAAAACATCGGCTACGCTATCGCCGAAGTCTCGCCTGACGGCAGCTTCACTGCCACCAAACCCGAAGGCACCGGCGGCCTGGTCTCCGTTGGCACCGTCGGCGAACAGATGCTCTACGAAATCGGCGACCCGCAGGCCTATATGCTGCCCGACGTCGCCTGCGATTTCAGCCAAGTTCGCCTTGAGCAAAAAGGCAAGGACCGCGTTAGCGTTTCCAGCGCCAAGGGTTACGCGCCGACCGCAACTTACAAATGCTCCACCACCTTTGAAGACGGCTACCGCATCGGCAATCTGGTTTCCATCGGTGGCATCGACGCGGCGGCCAAGGCCAGGCGCACCGGCGAGGCCGTCCTCAAACGCATGGAAGGCATCCTGCGCCAGCGTAATTGGGGACAGTTTACCGAAACCAGCATCGAAATCTTGGGCGACGAAGACAGCTATGGACCGCACAAGCACCGCATCGCCGGGCGAGAAGCGATCCTGAAATTGGCCGCCAAGCACGCCCGCAAGGAACCGCTGGAACTGATGATGCGCGAACTGACCTCGTCCGGCACCTCCTTTGCGCCCGGCACCTCGGGCTATGCGGGCCTGCGTCCGAAAGTGGCGCCCGTCGTGCGCCATTTTTCGTGCCTGATTCCCAAGAAAGACGTCAGCGTCACGGTGCATGTGG
>VFKO01000154.1 GCA_009885515.1 Rhodobiaceae bacterium
GCCAAGACGCGGATAACCCGGCACTCCGAGACGCGGCCGTGGCGGCATTGGCGGACCATGCGGCGTAACTCGCCGCGCAGCGCCTCCAACCGCTCAAGCTTGGCTTCAACATCAGCCAGCACATCGCGTGCGACGTGGTCGACGCGCTCGCACGACTGGTCGGGCCGGTCCGAAAGGCTCAGCAATTCTTTGATCGCATCAAGCGGAAAGCCAAGCTCGCGCGCGTGCCAGATGAAGGCGAGGCGGTCGGCGTGCGGCTTTGCATACCGCCGTTGACCGCCCGAGGTGCGCGCAGGTTTGGGCATCAAACCCTCCTGCTCGTAGAATCGGATGGTCTGCACTTTCGTCGATGCGTGCTTTGCCAGCCCGCCAATCGTTAGTTCTTGAGCCATAAAATAGTCCTTGAAGCTACAGTCACTGTAGGATGTAGCATTCCACCTTCGTTGCCAAGGAGAATGAGTCGTGGAGCAATGCTGTCACCCGCCGGCACCCGGCGCTTCGCCCGAGTACCGGCGCATTCTATGGTTGGCGCTCATCATCAATCTGGTGATGTTTGTGGTCGAGGCCGCTTCGGGCCTTGCTGCGGGCTCGGTATCGTTACAAGCCGACGCGCTGGATTTTTTCGGGGACGCGGCCAATTACGCGCTAAGCCTGTCGGTCCTCAGCCTGGCGCTCGCGTGGCGCGCGCGGGCGGCACTGGTCAAAGGTATCAGCATGGGATTGTTCGGCGTCTGGGTGCTTGGCGCCTCTGCGATCAGTATCTCCAATGGCGCCGCGCCGCACGCGATGACGATGGGTGTGGTGGGCTTTATGGCGCTGGTGGCCAATGTCGGCGTAGCGCTGATGCTCTACAGATTTCGCGAAGGCGACGCCAATATGCGCTCGGTGTGGCTGTGCACCCGCAACGACGCCATCGGAAACTTGGCGGTGATGGTCGCAGCCATTGGTGTGTTCGGCACAGGAGCACTATGGCCCGATATCGCAGTGGCCCTGATCATGGCAGGACTGGCGCTGAGTTCGGCTGTGCTGACGATACGCGCCGCGCTGGCGGAACTGAATACCGCCGCACACGCTCACGCTGCTTGAAACTCTTCAATTGCGGGCGAGCGGCATCCGGTATTACAGTGGGGTCCTGTTTATGCTGGGGAGTAGGCAATGACATATATTCACATTCAACGAGCAATCGGATTGACGCTTTTCGCAATGCTCGGCGTTGCGCAACCTGCGACAGCGACACCTCGCGCCGCCATCGCAGTCGTGGAGGTTATGGGACCGCCCAACCCGGAAACACTTGCACTGAGGGATGGAAAGTTTTCGACGGAAATCGCGATAGGAGCGGCGGCAGGTGCAGGATCTACTCCTGCTGACCCATCGAAGCTGCAGAATCTCAAGTTGGGTGATGAGCTTGGCGTGGCAATACAAAATGCCTTTGCTGCCAAAGGCGTCGTCGCATACTTGACTGGCGC
>VFKO01000443.1 GCA_009885515.1 Rhodobiaceae bacterium
CGTGCCGCTGGCGTCAACCGTGTTTCACTTGGTGTGCAGGCCTTGAACGACACCGATCTTCGGGCACTCGGCCGTCTTCACACCGTGGATGAAGCCCTCAGGGCCGTCGAGCTTGCCCAGAGTGTATTCCCGCGTGTGTCGTTTGATTTGATTTATGCGAGACCCAATCAAACTTCGGCCCAATGGGAGTCCGAGCTGGAGCGCGCACTTCAGCAAGGTTGCACACATTACTCGTTGTATCAGCTCACGTTCGAAGAAGGCACGCCGTTTCACGCAGCGCTTTCGCGGGGCACCATGAAAGAGTTGGATGTCGAGCTCGCAGCTTCGCTTTACGAGTTAACGCAGGACAGAATGAACGCCGCCGGGTTGCCCGCATATGAAATTTCCAATCACGCGGCACCCGGCGATGAGTCGCGCCATAATCTCGTCTACTGGCGCTACGGCGACTATTTGGGCGTTGGCCCCGGGGCACACGGACGCCTGACAATCGACGGCCAGCGCATCGCTACCGAAACCGAACGCTCACCCGAAGCGTGGCTCAAACTTGTGGCAGACCGCAGCAACGGCTTCACCAAGTGGGAAATCATCGACCGGGAACAACAAGGGACCGAAGCACTTTTGATGGGAATGCGCCTCAGCGAAGGGCTCCATCTCGAATCTATCGAGGAAAAATTTGCCCGCAAGATTTCCAGAACCCGCCTTTCGGCCCTTCAGTCCCAGGGATTTGTCACACTCCAAGCCGGGCGCCTGCGCGCAACAGCGCGCGGCCGGTTGGTGCTCAATTCCGTGTTGAAGGAACTCGTCTCTTAGGATTTAGAACCCGGGCGACTGAAATGTATTTGCAGCCGGGCTCACGACATTCAACTGCCCGCCAGCCGCCAATTCCAACACCGCCAAGCCGCGCTCCGTCATACCATCGGACCGGAAACGGAAAATGCCATCAATGCCGGCAAAGCCGTTCGGGTCCGCGATGGTTGTTTTCGTATACCGCTGGCCAGGCCGCCCTCCTGACAGAGTTGCGGACAATGCGATCGCATCATAGGCCAGCGACGCAATACGAGGCGCCTTCGTCCCGTAAAGTTGTTGGAACCGCGTGCTAAACGTAACCCGCTGTTCTGGTGGCGGTACAGCATACCATCCACCCAATAATGAGGGTTCACGCGCCGTAGCCGCATCATCCCACAAGCCGGTTCCCAATAGTTTGACCTTGCGCCCGTCTACGCCATTGACCGTCAAGATCGGTCCGAGGCTTCGCAACATTTGCCCACCCTCGGGGAGAAAAATAGCATCAAATCCCATTTTCCGAATGGCTTTGACGGCCGGTTCCAGCGCCTGAGCGTTTGGCTCATACGCTTGTACGGCCACAACTTCGCGTCCGCTTTGCATGACTGTATTGCGGAAGGCCTCTTCGACGCGCCGACCATAGGGTGTCGACGGAACGAGCGCTACGAACTTTCCACGGCCTTGTGATACCGCGTAGGAGACAATTCGGCTCACTTCTTGTTCAGGCAAGAAGCTCAGAAGGAACACACCGTCCCCCGCCACCGTTCTGTCTGTGGAAAACGCAATGATCGGGACATTGCGCTGGCGAGCCACGGGAGCGACGGCCCGGACATCGTTGGCAAGCAACGGTCCCAAAATGAGTTCGGCACCTTTGTCGATCGCCGCATTTGCAGCCGATGCCGCTGATTCCGGTGTCGTGCCGGTATCCTGCGGCAGCAACACCATCGACTTCGCACCCATGTCGAACATGGCCATCTGCGCCGCGTCCAGCAGCGCTTGAGCGACGGCGCGCGTCCCCTTTTCAGGGTGCGAGAATGGCAACAAAACAGC
>VFKO01000121.1 GCA_009885515.1 Rhodobiaceae bacterium
ATGGCGATGCCGTCGGCAGGCGCGATGCCTTCCATCCGCTGCGCCAGGCCCACCGTGTGGCCCTGCGCCGTATAGTCCATGCGCAAATCGTCACTGATCGAGCCCACAACAACTTCGCCCGAGTTCAGCCCGATGCGCACCGAAAAGCTGATCCCCGCCGACACCCGCAACTCATCCGCATACTGACGAACGCGGTCCCGCAGGTGCAGCGCCGCATAGCACGCCCGCTGCGCATGATCCTCATGCGCGATCGGCGCCCCGAACAGCGCCATGATCCCGTCGCCGGTGAACTTGTCGACGAACCCCTCGAAGCGCTCAACACCCTCCGTGAGAATGCCAAAGAACCTCGACATGATCCGCGAGAAAGCCTCAGGGTCGAGGCTCTCGGCCAGTTCCATCGAGCCCTTCACGTCGGCAAAGAGAACGGTGACCTGCTTACGCTCACCCTCCACCGCCGCCTTCGCCTGCCGGATCTTGTCGGCGAGGTGTTTGGGGGTTTCGCGGGGTGGGAGTGGCGGCGCTGGTGTACCGGTTCCAATCCAGACCAGCACTTCTCCTTCCAGCGACGCGACCTTCTGGACAAGCACCAGTTCGTCTCTGAGTTCCGACAGGGTCTCTGCATCCAGACCAAATTCGCGCCGCAGAGCCCGCAATGAGACCCGCCGTTGAGCCGCTAGAAAGGCGCTCGCTTGCCTGATTGTCTCGAGAAAGCCCAATTGTTAAGCCTTTCCAACAGTTTCGCTGAATAAACACGCTATTTATTATATTATCGCGGGTGCAGTATTAGCAATATCGCGGTACATGCTTTGGTAATATGGCGGACATCCCACCCTGACGCATCACCTCTATCCACGCTGGCAAAACAATAACGTCAGGCGCGCACTAACAACGCGGCGCATAGTGATGCTTGCAGGTCCACGACAATCAGGCAAGACGACTTTGGCGCGCGACATTGCCGGCAAGTCTGGTGAGTACCGGACGCTTGATGACGTTGCGCTCAAGGCAGCGGCCGAGAACGACCCGCACGGTTTCATCAAGTCCAAAGCAAAAACGCTGGTGATCGATGAAGTTCAACGCGCGCCCATGCTGCTTCCGGCCCTGAAGAAGACTGTCGATGAAAACCTGCGCGCGGGGCAGTTTCTGCTCACCGGGTCAGCCAATTTCCGTTCCCTTCCCGGTGTGCAGGAATCTCTTGCGGGCCGCATTGCCACGGTCCGGCTGCGGCCATTGACACAGGGCGAAATCCTTTCGCGCAAACCTGATTTCGTTTCGCGCGCCTTCGACCGCGAGTTCGGGCGTTCGCCAGGCGCCTATGATCGCGATGCGCTGCTGGAGCTCGCCTTTCGCGGCGGGTTTCCTGAAGCCGCCAGACTGTCGGGCAGTGCCCGGCGGCAATGGCATCTCGACTATATCGACGCCCTTATCG
>VFKO01000431.1 GCA_009885515.1 Rhodobiaceae bacterium
GCGACGTCTGACGCTACGCGAAAATATCGCGGGTTGCGTAGGACGCCCCGCGTGTTACCTGGGCAGTTCCGGATGATTTGGCGCTCAAAAGGTATCGATTGTGAGACCGCTTGTAGATCTCGTGCCGGTCACGCGGCGTGAGCGCTTGCGAAGAAAAACTCTCTTTGCAGGCGGTGATATGCCTATCGATTGCGGATAAGTCAAGGACGAGTGTGTCACCGAGGCGTTAACGTCCCTGGGTGGCGGAAGTCAGGGAAACGCGCGGCAAAGGCGCGACGTGCCCGCGTCATGGGGACGTAATGGCTCGGTGTCGCGTGCGTAACGAAAGGTCGCAGGGGTGGGGTGACAAAGGTTTTGAACCACCAAGGACACTAAGGGACCGCGCGTTTCCTTGGTGTCCTTGGTGGTTCAAAACTTCTTTTGGTGTTCACGCTGGGTGTTAGAGCCAGACTCGCAAGTGTTCCAGGCCGTGGAAGAACATTGACGGTTTCCATGTTGTGTCGTTGTCCGCGCGCCGCAGGTTGGGGAAGCGATCAAACAGCATGCGGAAGACCACTTGTGCTTCAAGGCGGGCCAGCGGGGCGCCGATGCAGATGTGGGCGCCGCCGCCGAAGGACAGATGCGGCTTGGCTTCGCGGGTGATGTCGAATTCGTTGGGGTTGGCGTAGGCGCGCGGATCGCGGTTGGTTGCACCGAAAGATGACATAATCGCCTGTGCCGGTTTGATCGGGCAACCCTGAAGCTCGAGGTCGCGCGAAGCGACGCGGATGGTGCCGTCAACCGGGGGCTCGAAGCGCAGGACCTCTTCAATTGCCGCGTTGATGAGATGCGGATCGGCTTTGAGTTTTGCCAATTGTTCCGGATGGGTCAGGAAAAGGTGAATGCCGTTGCCGATGAGGTCGGTCGTCGTCAGGTTACCCGCGACGAGAAAGCCGATCAGGTTGTCGCGAATTTCGAGATCCGAAAGTTGCGTGCCGTGATCTTGCGCTTCGATGATGTCGTTGATCAGATCGTCGTGCGGCTTGGCGCGGCGGGCTGCGATTTCAGCGTCGAAGAAGGCGCGCAGCGCCAGCGCTCCCTTGATGTATTGCGCCGTCTGCTCGGGGGTGCGCATCGGGTTGAGGCTCAGGATCAGGCCTTCGGACCATTCGCGAAACTGATGATAGCGGCTTTCATCGATGCCCAGCATGTGAGCGATTACCATCACCGGCACCGGGATGCAGAGTTCTTCCATCAGATCGACGGGCTTTGTCGTATCGAGCCCATCCAGGATACGGCCAACAATGGTCTCGACGTCGGCCTTGCATTTGGAGACACGGGCATAGAGCGCCTTTTGTAACGGAGGACGTACGCGCGCGTGGTCGGGGTTTTCCATGAAGATAATATTGTGGATGCCGCCTTCCTGTTTCAGCGCTTCAGGTTCATTGCGTTCACGCGCTTGCAGGATCATGGCTTCGGGTTCGGCGCGGGCTGCCGTGCGCCACATTGAGCGGTCGGTGAGCACACCGCGCGCGTCGTCATAACGGGTGATGAAGAAGGTGCCGAAGGTCTGGTCACGCATCACCGGACACTGCTCGCGCAGCGCCTCAAGGCGCGGATGCGGATTTGCACGATATTCGGGATCCATCTGCGTGAGCTGCACGCCTGAGGGAAATTCTTTGCTGCCGGTCAATGGCGTATCTCCGTTTGGGTTTTCAGGAAAGATAGGTCGAACGTGAAGACCGCGAAAGGGCCGGTTGTCACATAATGGCGGGTTTGCTCGTCTGCCACCAGCGCAATGCTCGGCGCCGTGAAGAACCGTAGACGATGCCAACGCGCGCGACACCGCGAGCGATCCACAGGCTATGGAGTGCGCCGTTTCCAAGTGTCGTTTGTTTTATCAATTATCAATGCATCGCCCTTGAGATAGATCGTGTAATATTCCGCGTTGTTGAACTTCGCGCCAAAAGATTTGTCGAACTTAGCGAAAGCGCGTGGATAGTAGTTGCCGCCAGCGATGAGCGGCGCAACGCAGTCGCCAACCACTGCCGGCTTGCCGGCGGGGGTAAATGTAACCTTCCCATCGGCCACTGAAATTGTGACGACGAGTTTGGCCACGTTGAATTTACCGGTCATGGCACCACAATCAAATATGACAGGAGCGGAACTCTTTTCCTCGTCTGGGCCGTGGGCGGACGCAGAAATCGCAAATGCGCTCAAAAATAGCGCGGAGGTCAGGGTTCTCAGCATAGCTTTATCCTTCAAGTTTTTGTTTGTTACACAACACTATTCAGTTTTCTGTATTTCGGGGTCGCCGTTGGTTGCCTTTTCGGTTGGCAGGATACCAACTTTGTTTCCTACTTCTCCAGGTGAAATGAGTTCGTAAAAGCCCGAGATTTTGAGGCGGACAGTCACGCGACCTGCCGACCGGTTCTGCCAGTACCAGCCGTGAACCCCATCTATGGGTACCACCAGTGCACCGTCAGAGTTAAGCCCCGTCTCTTGCTTGAATTCAATCACCTTGGGGTCGGGGCCTGGCGTTTCGCTGTGGAGGTCGAAATAGAACTCCCCTTCGGGTGCCCCCGTCGCAACCCATGAGTAGATCAACGTTTGGCCCTCTTTCATTCGCACTTTGTATTCGAGTTGACTGTATCCGGACTTGTCGTCCTTTCCCACAAACGGAATTTCAAGTTCGTCGGATCGAAACGGTGTGTCGTAGAAGCGAGCAGGTTGGCCCACTTCAGTCCCCGCCAAACCGTCACCAAGCGCTTTGAGGCCTGTGAGCGTTCCGAAGCCCGTTGGGTCGCGGCCGTATTCCGCCGGTAACACGACGAGCAGAGTGAGCACCGTCGCCGCGACGCCAGCAGCAGCGGTCAGTGCCAGCAGTTTGGCGCGCGTTGGTGGATTGCTGGTTTGGCCTTCGGTCATCCTGTCGTCCCTTTTTCGATGAAATAGCCGATGAGTTGGTACTGCATCAGTCCAAAGCCTGCGATCATGAGTGCGATGTTGGCAACGAGTGATTGCCTTTGGAAACTTTCGCTCGTGCGCCACCAGATAATAAGCAAGAGCATAAGATACAGTGCGACGAGTTGGCCGATCTCTACACCCACATTGAACGCGATCATATTCGTGACCAAGCCGTCGGGCGACAGGCTCAAGTCCTGCAATTTTGTCGCAAGCCCGAAGCCGTGTACAAGTCCGAACCCAAATACAGCAGTGCGGGTTCCCGGTTGAAATCCAAACACCGTCTGAAAGCCACCCAAATTGTCGAAGGCTTTGTAGACGACTGATAGACCGATCACCGCGTCGACCAGGAAGGGATTGACGTCAATGTTTGCGAGAACGCCTGTCAACAACGTGATGCTGTGTCCGATACTGAACAGAGTGACGTAGATCGCGACGTGCGTCAGACGGTAAAGAAAGAAGACGACGCCAAGGATGAACAAGAGGTGGTCGTACCCGGTCACCATGTGCTTGGCGCCGAGATAGAGGAATGGAACAATTTGTTCGCCACTGTTGGCAGCGATGAACGCAGCGTCCTTGCCCTGCACGCCATGCGCGTTTGCAACGCCCGACAACATCAAAGCAACCAACAACAGAATAAAGATACTCGTTACAGCTAGTGCGCTAAGTCGCATCTGTGTACTCCGATGCAGGTGGGTCCCATTCCCAAATGACGCTTTCACCTAGATTTCCTCGACCTCTTTTTCGTGATGAAATAGGCGGTAGAGTGCAGGAAGCACAAGCAGCGTCAGAATTGTAGAGGAAATGATCCCGCCGATCACAACGGTTGCAAGCGGGCGTTGGACCTCGCTGCCCGCGCCCACGTTGAGGGCCATGGGCACGAAGCCGAGGCTGGCCACCAAAGCCGTCATCAACACGGGGCGCAGGCGCGTGAGCGCCCCTTCGCGAATGGCTTCGTCGAGAGCTACGCCTTGGTCACGCAGAGCGCGGATGAAGGAGACCATCACGACGCCGTTCAGAACGGCGACACCGGACAAGGCGATGAAGCCAACGCCCGCCGAGATCGAGAGCGGCATATCCCGCAGCAGCAGCGCCGCGACACCGCCGGTTAGCGCTAGAGGAACGCCCGTGAAGATGATCGCGGCGTCCTTTGCCGAGCCGTACAGCGAAAACAAGAGACCGAAGATCAGGAGCAGCGCGACCGGTACGACGACCGACAAACGCTGCGACGCAGAGATCAGCTGTTCGAAGGTGCCGCCGTAGGCCACCCAATAGCCCGCGGGAATTTCAACGCTTGAAGCGACGGCGGCGCGTGCGTCGGCGACGAACGATCCGAGATCGCGCTCGCGCACGTTGGCCGTCACAACGACGCGGCGCTTGCCGTTCTCACGGCTGATCTGGTTAGGTCCCGTTGCCAACTCAAGTTGCGCGATTTCCGACAGCGGTACGAACGCCGGGTCGGTGCCTGTTCGTTCGTGGCCCGGCAACGGGATTGGCAGGCGGCTGATGGCTTCAAGGCTGTTGCGCACGTTTTCAGGCATGCGCACCACCACGTCGAACCTCTGGTCGCCTTCGAAGATTTGGCCCGTTGGACGTCCGCCCAACGCGGTCGCGACAACGTCCTGTACATCGGAGATGCTCAAGCCATGGCGTGCCAAAGCCTGGCGGTCGGGGATGATGGACAGTAGCGGCAGACCGGTCACCTGTTCGACCTTCACGTCGCGCGCACCGGGAATAGTCTTCAACACGCCTTCGATCGCCTCGCCTGCCGCCAGCAACTGGTCGAGATCGTCGCCGAACACTTTGACCGCAACGTCAGAGCGGACACCCGCGATGAGTTCATTGAAACGCATTTGAATGGGCTGCGTGAACTCGTAATTGTTACCGGGCACGTCAGCCGCGATGCGCTCCAGCTCAGCGATGAATTGAGCGCGCGGTTTGTAGGGATCGGGCCAGAGGCTGCGGTCTTTGACGATGATAAAGGTGTCGGCGACGCTGGGCGGCATAGGATCGGTCGCCACTTCGGCGGTGCCGAGCTTGGCGAACGTCAGTTCGATTTCCGGCGCCTGACGCAAGCGCTTCTCAAGTGCCGACTGCATGCCGACGGCTTGGGTCAGGCTCGTGCCCGGAATGCGCAGGGCATGCAGCGCGATGTCGCCTTCGTCGAGATTGGGGATGAACTCGGAACCCATGCGCGAGGCGCCGAAGGCGCTGGCCGCGATGAGAACGACCGATGCGCCGGCCATGAGAGACCTGTGGGCGATCGCGAAGTCCAGCAGAGGCGCATAGACCACGCGCGCCCCGCGCATGAACACGTTCTCGCGCTCGTCGACCTTGCCGGTAACGAACAAGGCGATGGCGGCAGGTACGAACGTGATCGACAGCAGCAGCGCGGCGACGAGCGCCGTCACCACGGTGAACGCCATCGGGTGGAACATTTTCCCCTCGATGCCGGTCAACGCAAAGATGGGTATGTAAACGATCGTGATGATCAACACGCCGAAGATGCTGGGGCGGATCACTTCGCTGGTTGCGGACGCCGTTAGCGCGAAACGCTCTTCGCGCGACAGGAGGCGGCCGAGCCGATGCTGTTCCATGCCGAAGCGGCGCAGACAGTTTTCGACGATGATCACGGCGCCGTCAACGATCAGTCCGAAGTCCAGCGCGCCCAGGCTCATCAAATTGCCCGACACTTTGTTTTGCACCATGCCCGTGATCGCAAACAGCATCGACAGCGGGATCATCGCCGCCGTGATCAGGGCTGCGCGCAGATTGCCGAGAAGGACGAACAAGACCGCGACGACCAGGAGGGCACCCTCCAACAGATTTGTCTCAACGGTCGCAATCGTGCGGTCGACCAACGTTGTGCGGTCGTAGGCCGCGCGCGCGACGACGCCTTCAGGCAGGCTCTTGTTGATCTCCTCGAGTTTTGCGGCGACGGCTCGCGAAACGGTGCGGCTGTTTTCGCCGACCAGCATGAACACCGTGCCGAGCACGACTTCGTCGCCGTTGACGGTGGCGGCCCCCGTGCGCAACTCGGTTCCCAGATTGACGTCGGCCACCTGCTCGATGCGTACGGGCACATCGCTGCGGCGAACGACGACAAGCTTGCCCAGATCGTCCGCGCTGGCGGCGCGCCCCGGTACCCGGATCAAGACTTGCTGGCCGTTGCGTTCGATGTAACCCGCGCCCGCATTTGCGTTGTTGCGTTCCAGAGTCCTGATGACGTCGGCAATCGTCAGTTCGAACGCCGCCAAGCGCTCGGGACGCGGCGTGACATGATATTCCTTGCGAAAGCCGCCCACGGTGTTGACCTCGGTCACGCCGCGCACGGTTCTGAGCTGGGGTTTGATCACCCAGTCCTGGATCGTTCGCAGGTCCGTTGGCGTCCAGGCGGACCCGTCCCTCTTTTTAGCGCCGGGCTTCGGCACGACGAGGTACATGAAGATCTCACCGAGGCCGGTGGCGATCGGTCCCATTTCGGGTTCGATGCCGGGCGGCAATTGTCCGCGCACCGCTTGCAGCCGTTCGCCGACCAACTGGCGCGCAAAGTAGATATCGGTGCCGTCCTCGAACACGACGGTGACTTGCGACAGGCCGTAACGCGACAGCGAGCGCGTATAATCCAAGCGAGGGAGACCCGAGATCGCCGTCTCGATCGGAAACGTGATCCGTTGTTCGGATTCGAGCGGCGAGTAGCCCGGCGCCTCGGTGTTGATCTGGACCTGCACGTTCGTGATGTCGGGCACGGCATCGATCGGCAAACGCTGGAAGTTCCAGACGCCGAGTGCCGCCAACCCCAGGACGACGGCCAGAACCATCCAGCGCTGCCGGATCGAGAAGAGAATGATGCGTTCGAACGCGGACGACGGCTCAGTGGTCATGCGAGGCGCCCGACTTTTCGATGTCGGCTTTAATCAGGAAGCTGTTGGCAACGACATAGTCCGCGCCCGGATCTATGCCACCGAGGACTTCGGTCCATTCGGTCGAGCGGCGGCCGATTTCGAGCATGCGCACTTCGTAGGTTTCGCCGAACTTGGCGAAGACGACTTCGAAGTCGCGAAACTGCTGGATGGCGACCGTTTTGACCGCCAGCGGTACCTGAACTTGCTCGACCACGACGTAGCCATTGACAGTCATGCCCGGCCGAAAGGCTCCGCCCGTATTGTCGAACAACGCGCGGGCGATAATCGACTGAGACCCCGAATCCTTGACCGGCGACAGCATAGCAATTTGCGATTCCGCAGTAACGGCGCCGTCGAGCGAGGCGATCCGCACCGCTTGTCCGGCGCGAATGCGGGCGGCATCTCGATCAAAGACGTGGAAATCGGCAACGAGCTTGCGCGGGTTTCCGACCGCGAACAGTATCGCGTCGGTTGCGATGTCGCCCTGGTTGACATTGCGCTCCAATATGATGCCGTCGAAGGGCGCAACGATTGCGTAGATTTGGAGGCTCTCGTTGCTTTCGATGCGGGCAAGAGGTTCGCCCGTGCGGACTGCGTCGCCAATGTTTTTAGCAACGCTTACGACCCTGCCTGGGAAACGCGCGCGCAGGCTTGCCTTGGCGCCCGGCGCCAGATCGGCGTGGCCGAGGAGTTCAATCGTCTGCTTGATGGTGGCAGGGCCGGTTCGTTCTATCGTGACGCGTGCTTCCGCGGCGGCTTTCTCGCTAATGATCGTTCGACCCTCATAAGAGGCGTAGGACCAACGATGAGTCTTGCCTTCGTGTTTCGCCGCCACAATGACGTCGAACGAATGCGGTTCGATGACGGTGCCATTGCTTGTGAGGTAATCTTTGACGGGGTTGAAGTTGAATGTATCGGTCTTTCTGCCTAACCGTTTGAGCATAATCGTCAGGGTCACTGTGGCGGGCGCCACCGGCTTGTCGCCTTGATAGGCGTAAACATGGAACTCTGGTGGAACGCCGGTTTCGAAGATTGTGATTTCAATTGCGAAGTCACCCGAGCGCAACAGGCGGCCGTTGTGTTTGCCGCGTTCGAACTCTTGTTCCGCGGCACCGTGTTCGCCGGCTGCAGTTTTCGGTTGCTCGCCACAGGCGACGAGCATGGACGTCAAAGAAAAAAGCGCGGCACCTGCGGCGCCGCGACAAACCCACCTACCTATTTTCATTTTTGATTTCCTTGATGTGATGACGCAACGATGAGACGGCCCGTTAGGCGGTCGAGACCCGCAAGCGCATATTGGAGTTGGCGCAGCACTTCGACTTCCCGAGTGCGCAGTTCGTTGAGTGTACGTTGCGATTCCGACAGTTCGAGATAGCTGAATGCACCGGCATTATAGCCGTGGCGCGCGGCTTTGAGCGCCGCTTCGGCTCGTGGCAGCAGTTCGCTACGGATCACGGCCGCTTCGGCGCGCGCTGTTGCGATATCGCCTTGAAGCGTCAGAGTCTCAAGTTCCAGTTCACTTTTGGTGTGAATAACGTCGAGATCGGCCGCACGCCGTTCGGCTTCAGCGCGTTCGATGTTGCCTTGGTTCGTATCGAAAATCGCTATGGGCACGGAGATTGAAACGACACCGGCGAGATCGCCACCGCTTTCGAAGCGGCGCACGGCTAGGCCGACCGAAAAATCGGAACGCGCATTCGCATTCTCGAGTTCGAACTTTGATGCCGCGCGACGAGCTGCTGCTTCACTCACCCGCACGTCGGGCGATGCATCGGGAACGGGTCGTGCACCGGCTTCAGGCAAGGTTCTCAGCGCGGACGTCTCAACACTAAAAGACGCGCTAGGCTCCCCCCAAAGAGACCCAAGGCGCTTCTTGGCGGTTTGGAGCGCGAGGCGCGCGCTCTCATACTCATTGCGCGCCTGGGCCGTTTGAATCTCGGCCCGAAGTTTCACCGTGATGGGGTCGCGCGCGGCACCAACGCGGCGAACGGCCATAGCCTCAATCTGTGTAGCCGATTCCAGACGAGTTTGCGCGATTTCCATAAGTATCGTCGAAGCGCCAGCATCGACATAAGCGCGGCGTGCTGCAAGTGCTACGTCCAGACGTGCACGGTCGCGCTCGATTGTGGCGATATCGCGTTCGACCACGGCAACCGCAACGCGGCCATCGCGCTTGCCCGAGCGTTCGATGCGCTGTGACAAACCCAACGTGAGTTCGCTGTCGTTGAGACCTCTGAACGAACCGGAACCCGCAATGTTTTCGAGCTCGGCCTTTATTTCAGGATTGGGGCCCACGCCGCTTTGGCGCACGCCTGCTTCCGTGCCTGCAATCAATTCCTGGCGCGATCCGACAGAAGCTGACGCGTTAATCGCGCGGGCTACCGCCTCGTCCAGTGTTACCCGCGTTGCCGTGTGTGCGCTCGTCTCGTCTGCGCGTGCGTATGCCAGACTCCACGCTGCGGCGCTTACGAGCACCGCGAATTTCCAATGAAACATAGCTTGATCTACCGCTTGTGACTGACCTATCGACTCCACGCGCAAACCGCGTGCATGCGAAGTCAGGCTAGCGGTGGTGGAACCGGCGGGATAAGCCCAATTCCGGAAGGTATTTGAACCGTGTAAAGCGTGCCCCACTCAGCGCACTGAAAAGCGCAGGCCGTCTGGAGTTCAGCGTGCGCGGCAAAATCAAGGCTGCAGTGAAACATCAACTGGTGAAGGGGGTCTTCGCCAACCGGGTGCGTGTGACCGGAGGCGTCGTGATCGAGATGGTCATGGTCGTCAAGTTCGTGAACCGATTCCTGATGTAGATCCCGGTTACCAACCCGGTCCGCATGGTGGCCGCCGGAAATAGAGCGCAGTTGCTGAATGGTGATCGAGGTGTGCTGTTCAGCTCCAATTGCAAAGGCGTTGTTACTCACGCAAGCGGCCTCAGCAGGCGCTAGCTGAGATAGCAGCATCAAAACAAAACCCGCAATGGCAAGAAATCTAAGCATTAGACCGGAATATATCGATTCGAGCGCGGCACAGAACTCAAAACAAGCTGACAGTCAAGGGTAAAAAGTCCGTTAAGTCAAATGAACACCGTGTTTTCCAAGCGTTGCAAGCGGAGCGCCGAAGGCTTATCCTGTTGTCCTAGTTTTTCTGACGCGGGATTGATCGCCACGCACAATTCGGCGGCATGACCCGGAAGCACCCCTCTTTCCTTGGATCCCAGCGCCTTGACCCGGCGTTTGCCGCACTGGTGAGCCGATTGCTGAATGAGGTCAAGCCGTCCAAGCCTGTTGTGGTTGCCGAGGTCTGGAAATCGCGGGTGGCCGAAGACCTTGCCACGATGAATGCGGTTGCGTGAGTGCGGCATTTCGGGGTTGACTTTTTGGCTTAAGTTCTTTATATGTTCTTTTATAAGTCGCTCGGATTTTTTGGAGGGCTCCTGACGCTATGTTTTTGGGGCAGGGTTTCGATTCAAAATCATGCGTCATGCCGACGCAGAATTTTTACAGGATGAAATTCGTCTGTGCCGTTTTTTCGATTTACGCCGGGGGTTTTTGCAAGCTTTGCATGCAAAAAGGGGGGGGTGGGGGGGGGTACTCCCCCTCCCCCCAATTTTGAGCCGGATGAGAGGTTTGCGTGACGGGTGAATTTGAAATAGCCGGGACGCGTGTCGTCGCCGATCGCTCGGGGGCGTTGTGGTGGCCGGCCCAGAGTTTGCTGGCGGTGGCTGATCTGCATTTCGAGAAAGGCTCGGCGATTGCGTCGCGCACCGGACAGATGCTGCCGCCCTATGACACACAGGCGACGCTGAAGATTTTTTGCGAGATCGTGGAGCGGCATCAACCTAAGCGGATCGTGTGTTTGGGGGATAATTTTCATGATGGCGAGGGGCCGTCGCGGCTGGAGGCGAGTTCGCGTCAGGTCATTCAGGATTTGATGCGTGGGCGGCGTTTCGTGTGGATCGAAGGCAATCACGATGCGGCGGCGGCGCTGGTGCTGGGCGGGGAGAGTTCGCCTGAGCTTGAGATCGGTCCGCTGACTTTCCGCCATGAGCCGCGCGCGGGGGATGCTGCGGGCGAAATTTGTGGGCACTTGCATCCGGTGACGACGGTTGAGACGCGGGCCAAGCGATTGCGGCGGCGGTGCTTTGTCTGTGATGGAAGGCGCTGCGTGATGCCGGCGCTGGGGGCCTATACGGGCGGGCTTGACGTTTTCGATCCGGCGTTCGCGCCGTTGTTTGGCAATGGGTTCACCACTTATGTGCTGGGGCGCGAGCGGGTCTATCCGTTCCACCACCCTCGTTTAGTTCGCGCCGCGCAATAGCGGTTGTTCGGGTGGTTTGACTTCGCGCTTGGTGACTTGCTTGCTCGCCGGTTTGCGTGTGGGCTTTACGCTTGGCTTGACCACGGGCTTCTCGACCGGCTGTTCAATCTTGTTTTCCAGTTGCGTGACAACGGGTTCAGCCAGTGCTTTGCCCCAGGCGCTGCCTGGAAGTTTCGGCGACCAGTCGCCGTAGACGGTGACGTACAGCAAGGCTTCGCCTGCGCTCTGGGATGCGGGGCGCAGAATAAAGTTTGCAGGGATGGAGGCGAAGTCTCCGGGATGCTGAGTGAATTTGCTGGGTTTGCCTTTGGCGTCGATGCCGTCGAAGGCAAAGGCGCCTTTCAGCACGGTGTAGTTGCCCTCAACGGTGAACCAATGTGGCGGTAGGCTGAAGTTGGGGGGGGCCTTCACGACGACGCGGGTTAACCCGATTTTGTCGTCGCGCGTGATGACGGCGACCCGCAGCGGATTGGAGCTGGGCTGATCGGGGGAAAATTTCTGCCAACTTGCATTCGTCAGATCGACGACCGGGACTTTTTTTGACGGTCGTTCAAATCCTTGGCCTAGGGTCTGAGCGCTCTCGAGAAAGGCCGAACACCCGGCTGCAAACAGTGAGGTGGTGAGCGCGCAGAATCGAATCAGATGCGATACGCAATATCGCGGACCGGTTTGTCTCCTAGAAGTCAAACCGTGCTGCAACCCAAACGGGATTTTGAAATGAATGGTCATAGAGGTGAGTCGTTCAGGCAACGGTGATGATTGATCGGTATCAGCTAATTGGCAAGCAACGAGTCTTAATGAGATGTAAATGCAACGGTCCTACCTATTGTGGGTCGCGGCGTTCTTTACACACTATAGTCGCATACTTAACGTCTCAAGGAAATCGGGGGAATTGATTCGCATGCGACCCGGCGTTCCGTGGAATGTGAAGGGAATTGAGGAAGACGCTCGTGAAGCGGCTCAGGCGGAGGCGCGTCGAGCAGGCGTCAGCGTCGGTGAATGGCTGTCGGGCCTCATTCGTACAAACGGCAGGGAAGGCAGGCCGGGCGGCTATTCTCAATCACAACAGCCATTTCACCAAGCGGGCCACCAGCCGGGCGATGGCACTTTTGGTCCCCAGCACCAACCCTACTACCCGCCTTTGGTGCAAGCGCCGAAATATCCACAGGCTGTTCCACCGGGATCTTCACAGGTCTATCCCTATGCGCCGCAAAACGTGCGGCAACCGCAGTCCTACCAACCGCTGCATCCGCATCAAGGGCAGCACCCGTACCCGGCCCGGGATCCAGGACAGAATTTTGAACAGCATTCACGTAGCGATGAGTACGCGGCGTTTGCAGGCGGCGCGCGTGAACTGGCGGAGCGGTTTGATCAGTCAGAGCGACGGGCGCAACTGGCGATCGCGGCGGTCAACCAAACGGTCGTGGCGATGCAGGACCGTATGGATGCCGCGGACCGGGTGAAGCTGCTTGCGGAAGCGGCGTTCTCAAGTGCAGCAGAAGCATTAACGCAGTCCGCGCGCGAACAGGCGCGAGCGTTCGACAGTATGGAGCACACTGTGCGCAGTGTGCAAAAGCGGATCGTCGAAATTGAGTCCGGCCAGGCAGAATGGCCGGGCAGAGAGTCGATCTTGCGGCTCGAAACGGCACTTGGCCAATTGCAGAAGCGGCTCGGCGATTTGGATGCTGATCGTGCTGACCTGCCTTCCAAGGAAACGGTTACCAAGCTCGAAGCCACTTTGGGGCAGCTGCAAAAGCGCCTGGCGGATATGGAAGCGGCTAGCACCGATGCGCTTGGCAAAGACGCGTTGGTGCGGTTGGAATCGTCTATCACGTCGATGCGCGGTGAAGTCGCAGATGCTGATCGCAGAACGCGCGATGACATTACGCAGATGGCCAAGTTCATGCGCGACTTGGGAGCGCGTGTCGATTCGGTCGAGCGTGGATCGACATTGGCTGAGAGCGTGTCAGCCCGGTTCGACGCGCTTGAGGCGCGATCAGCGTCGATGTTTGACGAAATCCGCGGTCAGATGTCGGCAGTTGATGGGCGGATCGCACAAGCCACTTCCGCCAAGAGCACAATTTCACCAGGCGCCTTCGCCGCGTTAAAAGGTTCGGTTGAGGGGATTGCGTCGCGCGTTGATGGAATGTCCGAGCAATCGTCGGCCCCGTTGGCCAGTTCGATTGGGGCAATCGAATCTACGTTGAGTGTCATTACTGCGAAGATTGAGCAAAGCGACAAGCGCTCGGCCGAGTCGGTTACCGGCGTCAATAGCGCCTTGAAAGCGTTGTCATCGCGCATTGAAGATTCCGACAAGCGTCACACCCAATCCTTAAATGCCTTGGCGCGGCGTTTGGACGAATCCGATCATCGCGCCGGTGAAAATGCGCGCGATATCCATAAATCGTTGGATGAGTACTCTGACCGGCTGGATGCATCCGAGAAACGTCACAAAGATGCCATCAGCGGGCTTCGCCTGACGGTCGATGGGTTTATCGCCAACGGCGTTGCCGACGGATTGCCCGTTGATCCCAGATCAGGCCGGGCGACGCCTAATCCGTCGGCTTTGAGTTCGCTGCAATCCTTTTCACCGCCTCCCGTGGCGCCACCCCCAAGGTTGGAGCCTGAAATCCCTCCCTTCCTGACGATGGGCGCGCGGGTGCTATCGGGCGATGCCGCGCCGCCTCCATTCGATGATGGCCGGAACGAGTCTGCGTCGGGTCACGAATACTCACTTTCTGCCCTGCAAACAATGCTGGCCGGTCCATTGTCGTCCCAAGACGCGGATCATGACCCGTCACGGTTTGAAGGGGATCGTTTTCATGATGCGGGTGCCAATAGCGGACTGGGAGACTACGACCAGGATCAAGTCAATGCGCCGCCCAAAACAGGCGGTGACTACATGGCAAAAGCACGCCATGCGGCAAAGGCCGCTGCGGAGCTTGGGGCCGAACGGTCCAGAAATAAGCGGCAGCATGGCTTTGGCCTGGATCACTCTGGTGGACGCAATCTTGGCAGACTTATGATTATCGCGTTGGCCGGAGTTGCTGTTGTCGCCGGTGTCGTCGCCGTGCTGTTCACGTTGCCTTCAGGGTCGGGCGACGACGGCGTTGACCGGCCTGTCCCCGGGGCAACAATTGGTGACCTCTTGAATGGGCAAAGTGAACCTGCCGTTCCTCCTTCAAGTGGTGGCGCCAGTACCAGCGCGCAGCCTGCCGGAGCCGATTTTGCGCCACTGCCTCCGGCCGACGAAACCGCGGCAGCGAATGGAGCGCCCACCAGTGTAACCGCGCCGCCAAACGGGCTTGGCGTTCCTTCTCAGGTTTCGCCGGCGGAGCCCGAATTCACGGCCGGCGCCTCGCCACTACCAGGCAGCGCAACAGATACTGCGGTCACCAGCCTGGAGTCCGGCGCTGTGCGCGGCGATGCGAAGGCGCAGTTTCTACTCTCGTTGCGCTATTCTGAAGGGCGCGACGTCGTAAAAGACGATGGGCGCGCAGCGTCGCTGGCCACGAAAGCAGCCGAGCAAGGGTTGGCGATCGCGCAATACCGGTTGGGCGCGCTCTACGAACGCGGTGTCGGGGTGCCGAAAAGCCTTGCGCAGGCCAAGACGTGGTATGAAAAAGCTGCGAAGTCAGGCAATCGCAAGGCGATGCACAATTTGGCGGTCTTGCTTGCAGATACGAATAGCGGGCAGCCAAACTATAAAGAGGCAGCGCGTTGGTTCCGGGAAGGTGCGACCTATGGCCTTACGGACTCTCAATACAATCTCGCGGTGCTTCTTGAGCAAGGCATGGGCGTTGCCAAGAATGTGAAAGAGGCAGCAACGTGGTTCGCTGTGGCATCAGCACAAGGTGATACCGGTGCCGCGGAGCGTCTGGATGCGCTGAAAAAGCTGCTCAGCCCGGGCGATATTGCGATGGCGCTTGATGCGGCGCGTAAATATCGCGCCAAGGGACTTGACCCGTCGTCGAACGAGCTGCCGTCAGGGCCCGGTTAAGCTTGATGGACTTTGGCGCGACCAAAGTACACATGGGTGACGAAGTGAACTAGCCAGAGGCGTCTTGCGGGTTTAAGCGTGGACTGACTTTTGCGCTGCAGCCTCATCTCTTTCCAGTCGTGTCCCATGGAGATTTATCTCCCAATCGCCGAAATGCCTGTGAATGTTTTCCTCATTGTCGGCCTCGGGGCGGCGGTGGGCTTTTTGTCGGGCATGTTTGGCGTTGGGGGCGGGTTTATTCTCACACCGTTTTTAATGTTTTGGGGTATCCCGCCGGCCGTCGCCGTCGCGACGCAATCGACGCAAACGGTGGCGTCTTCGGTGTCTGGGGTCATGTCCCATTGGCGCAAAGGCAACGTCGATTTCAAAATGGGCGGCGTGTTGCTCGGTGGGGGATTGATTGGCTCACTCGCCGGAATTCAGTTGTTCAATGCGCTGAGAGCAGCGGGACAAGCCGATTTGTTCATTGCCCTGTCCTACGTCATTTTCCTGGGATCCATCGGTTCGCTGATGTTTTGGGAAAGCCTGCAAGCGGTCCGGCAAAGCGGAACGAATGGGCTAACGGGCAGACGCGAGGCGGGCGGGCATTATTGGGTGCACGGGTGGCCGCTGAAAATGCGGTTCCACCGGTCGAAGCTCTACATTTCCGCGATACCGCCGCTTTTGCTGGGCTTGTTGATCGGCCTGTTGTCGGTGGTGATGGGAATCGGTGGTGGCTTTATTTTAGTTCCGGCGATGATTTATCTGCTGCGCATGCCGGCGTCAGTTGTGGTTGGAACGTCTTTGTTTCAAATCATTTTTGTCGGCGGGTTTTCAACGCTTTTGCACGCGATCACCAATCAAAGCGTCGATGCGATGCTGGGGGCACTGTTGATTGTGGGGGGCGTGATCGGCGCGCAGTTTGGCGTGCGGTATGGAGAGCGGCTACGCAGCGATTGGATGCGGCTTTGCCTGGCCGGACTTCTGCTGATGATTTGTGCGCGGTTGGGGTTCAATTTGATCTGGCCACCGGGCGATCCCTTCAGCGTCATTATCGAGTCCGCGCCATGAAGGGTCCGGCGATAGCATTGATTTGTATTTTGGGCTTTGGACTCGGCTGTGCGCGGGCGGAGGATCTGGCCACGGGCATTTCGCGGGACAAAATTGAAGTGACTTCGAGCTTCACCGGCGCAGACGTTGTGGTCTTCGGCGCTATTGAGAGTGACGCCGGCGATGCGCTTCCAGCGGCGGCCGCGCATGATATTGTTGTCGTTGTACGCAGCGATCGGGTGTCTACTGCCACGGTTCGCAAGAAAGAGCGGCTGGGGTTCATCTGGGTGAATCGGGAGCAGAGGCAATTTGCCGGTGTACCGGGGTATTATTTTATCGCGTCGACCCGCCCGCTGAAGGACATGGCCAGCGTTGATGTTCTACGGCAATTCGAATTGGGCCTCGAGAATTTGGCGATGGGTCCCGCCCCAGGATCGATTGGCGGGCCGCAAGATTTTCGCAAGGCGTTCCTGGATTCGCGGGTGCGCAATGAACTTTATGGGCAACATGAAGCCGGGGTGAGATTTTTGTCAGGCTCGCTTTTTCGTACGACGGCAGCCCTGCCGCCCAATGTTCCGGCTGGAAATCTCAAGGTGTCGGTTTATGCTTTTTCGAACGGGCAGATTACGAGTTCAAACTCGATGACGTTGTTCGTCGAAAAGTCCGGTATCGAAAGGCAATTGTCTGAGTTCGCGGTTTTCTGGCCGGCACTTTACGGGATTGCAGCGTTGGTATTGTCGGTGCTCGCCGGGTTCCTGGCGGCGGTGGTGTTCCGCGAGCGGGAATAAGCGGTCTTTCCAAGATTTGCCGATGCAATAGGCAGGCGTGGTTTGATGCATTTAGGTGTTCGAGGCCGGGTTGGTTTGAAAGCGCTTTTGGCAAACAATTGAAGATTTGAGGTAACTGCCCAGGTTCTGCGATGCTGACGCGATTCTGATTGGATTTTTCTGGACGCTGGAATCACTTTCCGATTCAAGAATCATATGATTCTCGAATCACCAGCGGA
>VFKO01000467.1 GCA_009885515.1 Rhodobiaceae bacterium
CGCACGTCGGCATCGGCCAATGCGAGCAATGCGTCTTCGGGTGAGGCCACGGAAACGCCCAGGTCGAACACTATTCCTTCGTCGCGAAGGTCCCTCAGCGTGCGCCAAATCAAGCCGTTGTGGCAGCTCAATTGGTTCACGTGGCTGACGAGCGCAACGTCAAGCCGGTTTGTGTTCAGGCGCGAACAGGAATTGTGCACCGTGTCGGAAATCAGTCCGCGAATGGCACTTGAAGGCGTGCCCGTTCCGATGGACGGCAGCTTTGTGACAATGCGTGTGCCGGCAGACGCCTGGAGGGCTTGGCCAATTCGCTGTTCCGACGCCCCGTAGTCGCTGGCTGTTTCGATCCAACGGATGCCAGCTCGCGTGGCCGCCTGAACGATCAACCGTGCCGCTGCCGCGCTGGCGCTATCAGGACGACCCAGCTGTGCCGTACCTAAAACCATTTCTGCGGATTTTTGAACTTTGCTCATCGGGCGAGAGCATCGCAGAGATGTGTATGCGGAACTTTAACCCGGTGGTTGTTTAGACCTGAGTAACTTTTAAGCTTTGGGCCAAATGCGCCAAATTGCGGTTACCGTAAAAATTATCTTTGCCCCGACGAGGAAGTCGCCGCGAATAAACACCACCTCGCGGGTCTTGTGTACGAGGGTCGGCAAACATGTCACGAGATCGCCCGTCCGAGCTGAAGCTATAAATTCGCTGTGCTGGCTGACCGTCACACATGGTGCACGTTCTGTTGCGTCCCACAATGCGTAGCCCAGAGCCGCATCGGCAAATGTCAAGAGTGCGCCGTCGTGAACTACACCCTCGGCGTTGGTGTGCCGATCATCCACAAGGAATGAAAATTCGCGCGCGCCGTCTCGCTTGCGTTCGAAATACGGCCCCAAAAATGCTTCGAAGGGGTCGAATTGTTCCGCAGGCTGCCAGCCTTCCGGAACGGGTACGGCGCGGGCCGGCGGCAGTAGTTTGCTGTTGTAATCAGACATGTCACCCGTTGCCCAGAATTTTCCAGAGGCCTGTGGCGGTCAAGATGATCCGGGCGTCAACGCTGAGTTCAGACGAGATGAAGACGATCGAACGTGTCCTGCGGGTTATGGTGGCGACGCCCCTGATCCTATCGCCGAGTTTCGCCGGTCCGATGAGATCGCAGTTGAGAGATATCGCCAAGGTCTTGTTATCTTGCAGTGCATCGCGAACGGTACGGCCCATGACGATGTCGGCCAGTGCCATCGCCATGCCGCCATGCAGAGTGCCGCCTCCGTTGAGGTGGATGTCGCGGACGTCAAAGATAAATTCAGTGCCATCGGCGGATTGCCAAACTGGCCCCACATAATTGTTGAAACCCTGCTCAGCAAAAACCTCTGTGTAACCCTCTAATTTATCTGACATATTCTTTGCTTACATTGCCTTCTTCACGGGCAGCAGGTCGTCGTAAACCGGGGTGCGCTTTTCCTGTTTGGCTTTGAAGCTTTCGAACATGTCTGCAGTTGGATTGAACATGC
>VFKO01000007.1 GCA_009885515.1 Rhodobiaceae bacterium
AAAAGGCACCATCGAAGAGGGCATGCTTTCGGTGCTGGCGTTTAAGCGCTCCTTGTCGGCAGGAATTCTTGACGGCGGTACAGGCGAGATATCGTTCGGCGGGTCGCGCCTCAACCGCTTCATGAAGGACGTGGAAAACGTCACTGGCTCCGATCAGTGCCTCCACCGTCGGCTCGATCAGGCCTGGCTCTGGTGGCGGTACGATGACCGAGTGATCCTCGGGCAGACCTTCGCATTGCGCCAGGTTGAAGACGGTGAAACGCTTCAGGAATGGGATCGCCTGCGCTTCCTCCCCGGTCTCGCGCGCCCGCTTCTTCTCGTCGTCGGGAATGAAGCGGTCGGCATAGACCACGGTGGTGCCGCGCTCGCCCTTGCGGACATTGCCTCTGAGCGAGAGCGCCTGGCGAAACGTAACCCAGCCCTGCACCGGGAACGCGTGCTCGATCACCGCCCCCCAGAGGATTAGCACATTGATCCCCGAATAATTTCGGCCAGTGGCGGCGTTCTTCGGCATGGCGAGCGGCGCCTTCGCCGCCGCCGTGCCCCAGGGCTGGACCCAAGGCACGCGGCCGGCCTCCAGTTCGCCGATGATCTTGGTGTTGATTTCATCATAGAGGCTCGTCCGGCCGGAGCCGGAACGGGCGCGAGCGGTGCGTCTGGACATCGCGGATCTCCGCGACGGCACCGTCCTTCCGGTGCGTACGGCGTCGCTGAAACAGAATGCCCGCGAGACGTTGCAGGCGGATATCGAGATCCCAGTCGTCTCTCTTGAGGACGTGTATGGCGGCAAGCTGGTGGCAGCGATGGACCGCCAGCATCCCCGCGATCTGTTCGACGTCCTGCAGCTCTCCGCGCACGAGGGAATCACCGACGGCATCCGCCGCGCCTTCCTCGTCTATCTCGCGAGCCATAACCGACCAGTGCATGAGGTGCTGTTTCCGTCGCTGCGCGACATCCGCCAGGAGTTCGAGCACAATTTCACAGGCATGACCGCCGAACTCGTCGAGCTCGATGCGCTCTTGGCGGCGCGCGAGCGTATGATGCGTGAACTGCCGCAAGGTCTGAGCGCCGACGAGCGCCGGTTCCTATTATCACTGGTCGCCGCAGAGCCCGAATGGCCGCTGCTGGGTGTGCCGCACCTGGAACAGCTCCCCGGTCTGCGCTGGAAGGTGCAAAACCTGGAACGGCTGCGGAAGGCCAACGTCCGGAAGTTCGCCGAGCAATCGGACGCGCTCATCCGGTTACTCGCGTGAGCGCTGGTTAACGAGGCGACCGATCGCAGGAGCAGAAGTGGGCACGATCATTTCCTTGGACATCGCCGGCATGGGCCTCGACTGGAGACGTGCGAAGGCGAGGCCTGCAAAGGCGTCGCGTTCGAGTTCACGGAGCACAGCCGCGACGGCGTCCTTACCAATCTTCGGGAACGCGAAGGGCGTGTCTTCGCGCTGCATGAGCTGAAAGGCCGGGGGCAGGTCATAAGAGCGATCCGTTTTTCCTGCCGGTTGGCTCTGACGCACACGCTGCGGCATAGGGCGTTGTGGTGCTTATGGAGTAGTCCAGCGTGTTTACGGATTTGGGCGATTTTCTGACGGTAGTTTTGACGGTTGAGATTTTTCTAGTGCTTTTAGTTCAGACAAAGCAGTGCGATACATCGCTCATTGATAACTGAGTGGGAGTGAGGGAGGCAGCAGATGGCGAAGCACCGGATCGGCTCAGTCAGCGTTGCCAGTGTCTATCCCCACTACGTCGCCAAGGCGGAGAAGAAGGGGCTCACGAAACCTCATGTCGATGAGATCATTCGCTGGCTCACGGGGCATACGCAAAAATCGCTCGACGCGCAGCCAAAGAAGAAGACGAACTTCGAGGACTTCTTTGCACAGGCGCCGCAGCTCAATCACGCGCGAGGTCTGATAACCGGGGTGATCTGTGGCGTGCGCGTGGAAGATGTCGAAGAACCCACGATGCGGGAAATACGCTACCTGCACAAATTGATCGACGACCTCGCGAAGGGGAAAGCGGTGGAAAAGATATTGCGAAGGTAGTGCGGGATCTGCCGCAACAGCCAACTTCCCGCCCTGCGTGAATTTGTTTGCTCCAAAAGCGGTAACAGATTCTGTCCCACTAACGGAGGTTTGGGGGCATGATAGACATTCCGGTGCCAGGGAGGGAAGCGCAGCGTCAAGTTCGCGCCCCTGCGCAAGGCCGGGGTAGCCCTTGCGGCTCGCTACGCTCTTGGGCATTGACGGCGCGTTTCCGGCCTGGGGGTGGCTTTGCAAGCATGTAGCCCGCGCACGGAAAGCAGCAATGGCTGCTATCGTACCAACGCCGAAGATGGGCTGAGTCAGCGTCTTTGGTCAGCAGTTTGTCTCCCCTCCCTGTAACCCGGAGCTCGGCACACCAGTCCTCGGGTTTGCGAACGAGCAAATTGTCATTCAATCAACCTCCTAATCCAGCGGAATGCCGCCAGCGTCGCGCACCACCTGCAGGAGTGCAGGATTGCGTTGCAAAACCGATGGTTGCCACACCAGCGGCAAAAAGTAGAACATCCACAGAATACGATGAATGGATTCAGGCAGGGAAAGCTCATTGCCGGTATGCTTTGGCCGCCGGTCACGTAAGGTGTTGCCGGTTCCAATGCTTTGGGCAGCGATGGTCATGTCAATTCCAGCACCGTACCGCACGGACTTGTTCGACGTGCCGCAGGACGAGCGCGCCGTCTGGACGGATCGTCTGCTCGCGGCCTTCGCGGATGAAAACATCCGCTCGGGATTTCTGCCACTTGCGGAAGAAGCGCTCGTGGCGTGTCCCGGCGACACAGTTCTGCTCATGCTGGGCGCCACTGCGGCGTTGCTCGACGAGCGGCCCGAGCGGGCGCTGGTTTTTCTGAAACGATTTTTTAAGCGGGCCGACGGGTCGGCCGCTCATCTCCTGCAGGCGCTCGCGTTCGACCGGCTCGACAAACGCGCTGCCGCGAAGGCGCTGTTGGAGCGGCATGGGTTGACCGAAGTTTACGCCGCGCTACGAGTCTTTCCCGGTGGCTACGGGCGCTACTCATGGCTGAGCGAACGGCTCGACGGCATTATGGGCCGCTTTCGGCATGTCCCCGGTCGATCGCGGGCGCGCGCTCCCGTTCCTCGGCCAGCGATCAAGACCAGACCAAGGCCCGGGCCGACGAAAGAGGTGGCGGGTCGCGCGCGCCCGCGGCGCGACGCGCCGGCGCAGCGGATCGTCGCGGATACGATCGCGCCGCCGCCCTTGCCGCGCATCGAGATCGAGATTCCGTTCACGATCAGGATCGATCTGGCGGGCCTATCGTCGGCTGCGTCGCGCGAGCCGGAACGTGATGGCGGTTGGTTCGGCCTGCGCGAGCGGCTTTCCTATCTTGGCCTGGCGCAGGGGTTCGACGAGCTGCTGTGCTTGCCGCATCTCGTAGGCTTCGAACCGCTGTGGCATCAGGTCGAAACCGTACGCAAGGTGCTCAAGCAGTTTCGCGGCCGCGTTCTGCTTGCCGACGAGGTCGGGCTCGGCAAGACAATCGAAGCCTGCATGGTGCTCAAGGAATATGTGCTGCGCGGCATGGCCCAGCGCATCCTGGTGCTCACGCCGGCCTCGCTGGTCGGCCAATGGCACGAGGAGCTGGAGAGCAAGTTCGGGCTTAACTTCGCCACCACATATCAGCCGCTCGCGCGCGAGAACCCGCAAGCGTTCTGGGAGCAAGATCGTATCGTCGCCTCGATTGCTACAGCGCGGCGCGGCGAGCATGCCGAATGCCTCGTCCAGAGCAAATTCGACCTCGTCATCGTCGACGAGGCGCACCATTTGCGCGACCGGTCGAGCCAGAGCTGGAAGCTCGTCGACGCGCTCAACAAGCGCTTTCTTCTGCTGCTTTCGGCGACGCCGGTGCAGAATGACCTGATCGAGCTCTACAATCTGTTGACGCTGCTGAAGCCCGGGATCTTCAAGACGCAGAAGGAATTCCGTGCCGCCTACATGACACCGGGCAAGCCGCGCGAGCCGGCCAACGCCGAGGCTTTGCGTGCTCTGGTGCGCGGCGCGATGGTGCGCAACACGCGGGCCGTCGTTGCGCTCAAGCTGCCGCGCCGGCATGCGACGACCATCAAGGTCGATGGCGCGCCGGGAGAGGCGGAGGCCTACGCCGATCTCGCGGCTGCAGCACGGCAACTGGCGGCGGAACGGGGAACGGGGCGTCAGCGCTTCGCCCTGCATTCCCTGCTGGGCGCCGCGGGCTCATCGCCGGCGGCTGCGGCGGGCGCACTGACGCGTATCGCCGGGCGCAACGGCGACGATCCGGTTTGGGCCGAACTCGCCGGACGCTGGGCGGCGATCAAGAGGGGCGGCAAAGAGGCGGCGCTGATCGAACTCGTGCGGCGCAATCCGGAGGAGAAGAAGCTCGTATTCGTCCATTCGCGCGAAACGTTGGCCAACGTTGCCGACCTGCTTGCCGAATCCGGCGTGGCCTTCGCACGCTTCGACGGCAGTCTGAGCGGTCCCGAAAAAGACGCCGCCATCGCCGCGTTTCGCGACCATGCAACGGTTCTGCTGTGTACGCAGTCTGGCGGCGAGGGCCGCAACATGCAGTTCTGCAATACCCTGATCAATTTCGACGTACCGTGGAATCCGATGGCGATCGAGCAGCGGATCGGCCGCATCGACCGTATCGGCCAGAACCGCGAGGTGTTCGTGTTCAACCTGGTCACGCGCGGCACGCTGGAGGAGCAGGTACTGGCGCTGCTCGAGGAAAAGATCGCGATGTTCGAGCTGGTCGTGGGCGAGGTCGGCGCCATTCTCGGCAACCTGGAAGAAGAGCGCGAGTTCCCGGATCTGGTGCTCGATGCGTGGCTGGAAACGACCGAGGCCGCCCGTGCAGAGGCCTTCGACGCGCTTGGTCAGCGGCTCGGCGAGGCCAGCAGGCAGCATCAGGGTGCCAAGGTGCTCGACGACAAGCTGTTCGGCGAAGATTTCGAGACGGCGTGAGGCAAGCCATGGGAACGTTGCGCGAATTCGTCGTTGACGTGCTGGAGAGCGAGGGTGCCGCCGTCGAGCCGGTGGAGCCCGATGGGCTTGACGTGCTGGCACCCGAGGCGCTGCGCGAGGCCATGGACTGGCCCGAGTTGGTGCGGCTGGGGTTCGGGGTCGAACAGCCGGCGGGGGCAGTGCCGATCGGACTCGAGGGCGACTGGCTGGACCGCTTCGGCGCCCTGCTTGGCGAGCGCGGCCGCTTTGCCGAGCGGCAGATCGTGCTCCCGGACGCCGTTGCATCGCCGGGCGACCCGGAGCGCTGGCTGGACCGCACGCTCGATTTGCCGAACGCGGTGTGGCGCTTGCAGGGTGTCAAGCCGGCCTGGACGCGCTGTCTGTTGCTCGCCTTTCGCTACACCGCAATTTCCGACGAACGTCGCGAGGGGCTGATATGGCTTGGTTTCAATTGTGGAACCGGGGCCGTCATGAACGACGAGATGCTGGGCCGCCTTCGCCGGTTGTTGGCGGACGACATGCAGTGGCAGGCTCCCGATCCGGAGGCGCAAAGCGCGGATGGCGCACTCTGGGACGTGGCAGCGCTTTCGAACCGGGCACAGCCGCTGCTCAATCATCATGTCCGGCGGGATCTGGAGCCCTTCCTGCGTGCCGTGCGCCGAAGGCTCGACCGCGACTGCGCCCGAGTCCACGAATACCACGACGATTTGCGCCGGGGCGCGCTTTCCAAGCTTGCTGCGCTCCAGTCGGCGCCGGGCGACAAGGCGGAGTCCGGCCGCAAGCGCGAGACGATGCGTGTGGCTGCCATCGAGCGCGAGTATGCCGTCAAGCTCGACGACTTACGCAACAATTACGCGATGCAGGTGTCGGTCGATTGGGTGCAGGCGCTCGTCCTCTTCGCCCCTGTACATCGCTACGAGGTACAGATCAAAAGACGCAAAGGCCAACGCATCGTGACGATGGACTGGCATCAATCGGTTCGCATGATGGAGCCGCCGCTATGCGATTGGGGCCTCGGGCTGGAGCGCGCGCGCCTAGTCTGCGACGAACAACTCCATCTTACCGATTCCGAAGGACAAGCTCCATGCACTTCCTGTGGCAAGGCTTGGTGCCGCGCCTGCCATGACACCGGCTGTCCGCGATGCAAGTCGAGCGCCAGCGCTGGGAATACGCACGGGATGAGAGATTGATATCTTTCCAGAAACATTTGCTGAACGGAATAAATTGCGATGAAATCCAAACGCCAAAAAGCGAAATCCGCGGCCAAACCAAGCAAAGAGCCCAAGTATTCGCGCGTTCAAGTGCCCGAAGGACTCTCGGCGGTAGACTGGCAACGCGGTTTGCGCCGCCAGTTCGGCCGCGAGCAGGCCTTCGGGCTTGAAAATCTGACCGGCGAACCGTTTTTCTCCGAGTTCCGGATCACCAATCCCGCTTCGAATTCCAGTTATCGCGTGGCGATTCGAGGTATGGGGCCAGGCGGCAATTTTTGTTCATGCCCCGACTACGCGACCAGCGAACTGGGCACCTGCAAGCACATCGAATTCACGCTCGGCCGCCTTGAGAAAAAGAGAGGCGCGAAGGCGGTATTTGCGCGGGGCTACCAGCCAGCGTTTTCCGAGCTGTATCTGCGCAACGACGGCAAGCGCAGCGTGCATTTCCGCGCCGGCACCGATTGCCCACCGGCGGTCCGCAAGTCTGCCGCGCAGTTATTCGATGTGAAGCGCAACGGAATGCTGCCGGAGGAACGGTTGGGCAATCTGGAGTATTTTCTTTCCGGGGTGCAGAAGAGTGGTCATGAACTGCGAGCCTATGACGATGCACTCGATTTTGTCGCTGGGCGGCGTGACGCAGAACAGCGGGCGCTTTTGCTGGGCAAAGTGTTCCCGCGCGGCGCTGCCGATCCCAAGTTGACGAACCTTCTCAAAGTACCAATGTATGCGTATCAGGCCGAGGGCACCTTGTTTGCCGTGCGTGCAGGCCGTGCGCTGATCGGCGACGATATGGGCTTGGGTAAAACTATCCAGGCCATTGCTGCCGCGGAGATATTGGCACGGCATTTTGGCGTCTCGAAGGTGCTGGTGATCTGCCCGACTTCGCTCAAATACCAATGGCAGAGCGAGATTGCGCGTTTCTCAGGGCGGCAAGGTGAGAATGCCCCGCGGGTTCTCACGGGTGGCCGGGCGCAGCGGCAGAAGGACTATGCCCAGGACGATTTCTGCAAGATTACCAACTACGAAAAACTCAAACCCGATCTTGACCTGATCGCCGCGTGGGCGCCGGAGTTGGTGATCGTCGATGAAGCGCAACGGGTGAAAAACTGGAACACCATTGCTGCGCGCGCTTTGAAGCGCATCGATAGTCCCTACGCGATAGTGCTCACTGGGACACCGCTTGAGAATAAGTTGGAAGAGCTGATTTCAATTGTCCAGTTTGTCGATCAACAGCGATTGGGGCCGACGTGGAAGCTCTTGCACGAACATCAGGTCAAGGACGACGGAGGCCGCGTCACCGGTTACACGGGACTTGAGAAAATTGGGCAAACGCTGGCGCCGATTATGATCCGCCGCCGCAAGTCTGAAGTTCTGAAGCAGCTGCCCAGCCGGACCGACCAGAATCTGCTGGTGCCGATGACTGAAATGCAGATGCTGTATCATCAAGAAAACGCCGACATTGTGGCGAGTATCGTGAAACGCTGGCGCAGGACGAGATTCATTTCCGACATGGATCAGCGGCGGTTGACTTGTGCCCTGCAGAATATGCGCATGTCGTGCAACAGCACCTATCTGCTTGACCAGGAAAGCGATCATGGGGTCAAGGCCGACGAATTGGCGGCGTTGCTAGATGACCTGTTCGTGCAGCCTGAGGCCAAGGCGGTGGTGTTTTCGCAATGGACGCGGACTCAGGACATTGTCATCCGCCGGTTGGAAGCGCGCGAGTTTGGTTACGTCAGCTTCCATGGCGGCGTGCCGTCGGAGAAACGGCTGGCACTGGTTGAGCGGTTTCGAGACGACCCGGCCTGCCGCGTATTTCTGTCGACCGATGCCGGCAGCACCGGTCTCAATCTGCAACACGCTTCGACGCTCATCAATATGGACTTGCCGTGGAACCCGGCAATCCTCGAACAGCGCATCTCACGTATCCATCGTATGGGCCAAAAACTACCCGTGCAGGTCATCAATTTCGTGTCGAAGGGTACTATCGAAGAAGGCATGCTATCGGTGCTGGCATTCAAACGCTCGCTGTCGGCCGGAATCCTCGACGGCGGTAGCGGTGAAATATCGTTCGGCGGGTCGCGCCTCAACCGCTTCATGAAGGACGTGGAAAACGTCACCGGCAGCATGGGCGAGGGCGAAGCCATGGCGCCGGCCGAGGAAGCGGGGAATATTGCCGCCGCGAACGGCGCCG
>VFKO01000321.1 GCA_009885515.1 Rhodobiaceae bacterium
ACGAAGAGCAGGCGCACGCGGCCGGTGGAGTCGGTTTCGGTCCAGGCGCGATTGTGCGGCATGTTTGATGTCCAGGCCAACATTTCCGGCTCTGTGCGATAGTAGAGATGCCAGTCGGTGATGAACTCCATCGGCCAGAGATTGCTGAGTTCAGTTTCATTCATATTGCCGACGATCAGCAAACCGCCGGGTGCCAGGCGCTCGTAGAGCCTTTCCGCCAAAGCGCGGGCGCGCTTGTCGACGAGATAGTCGATGAGGCCGACGGAATAGATCATGTCCTGTGGACCCAGATCCTCAAGCCATTTGCCACCGCGCAAAACTTCGGTGAACGAGACGTTCAAAGCCCGGACTTTGGCTTGCGGTTTGGCGCTGAGTGTCAAGGGATAGGCTTTGTCGTAGGCATAGCCGAGAGCGTTTTCCTCCTGGTCGATCAACGTGAAGACGACGGAGGCGTTCGGGGCTTCGGGGTCGGCCAAATGAAGCTGGATTTCGCGAGCCGAACCACAGCCCAAGCTTAAGATGTTAACGGGAGAGCCGTTGGCGCGAGCGCGCACGACGTCGCCGATGACTTTGCGCACGACCTGCATGCGGGTGGCGATGCATTCCGAGACGTCCAAGCCGATGCGGTGAATGAGTTGGCCGTAGACGTCCGCTCCTTCGCGCTGCCAATCGTAGACGTAGTTCATGATTTCGAAGTCACCGGGATAGCCGGCGGGTTTGAAATAACTGCGCCACCAGACCGGTCCGTGATTGAATTCCGGCGTCAAGACGAGTTCGGTGTATTCCTTGACGGCTTCAAGTTGCTTCTTGTCCGACATAACGCCTGTCACGAGCGCGTTGCCGGTGCGCCAGAGGCCGCGCCATTGCGGGATGATGCGGTCTTCGCACATGGCATAGGCGTCGGCGGCGCTGAGGCCCATCGACTGATTGGGAAAGGGTTTGGTGCTGGCGTCGACGATAGCGCGATAGGTGCGCAAGAAATGCAATATGTCAGCGCAATGGGCACGATACTCAGGTGAGATCAGTCCGCCTGGCTGGGGTTCGAGCACCGCGAGCTGCTGGGATATGCGGGCCTGGGCGTTGCGACGCAGCAGCGAGTGGAAGTCGACGATGCCGTCGACGAAGTTGAGGGCGACTTTGGTGCCAAAGACGTGGCGTTCGCTGCGAATGACCTTTGCCTGGCTGTCGAAGATGGTGATGCCGGCTTGTTTGACGACGATGGGCACGACTTCGCCTGCTTCGAAAGCGATATCGACGCTTTGGTTGGCATTGGCGCTGATGCCTGTCAGACTGATATCGCCCAAACGGAAATTCGCCGATTTCAAGGAGACTTTAGGCGGGGCGCCCGAGAAAAGTTCGGCTGCCTCATAGCGCTTGGGCCGAAAAAACATCTGGCGGCC
>VFKO01000221.1 GCA_009885515.1 Rhodobiaceae bacterium
GCGCTTCGCTCGGAATGCAACTCTTTGGCGAAGTGACGGTGGCTGCACCTCTGCACTGAGGGCGCATGGAAGTTGGTTCCAGAGCTTTACCTGCCAAGGCTTCTCGCGCCATAGTCCGCGCCACATTTGAGTCAAGGGTTTCGATGATCAAGTTTTTGAACTGGCTGCTGACTTGGTGGAATGGCAATACTCTAGGTACCTGGATTTATACCCAGCGGAACGGCAATTTTGTTGGCGAAGATGTGTTGGGTAATTCGTATTATCAAACCACGGGCGGGGTGCGTCGATGGGTTTTGTACAAGAATCTCGCCGAGGCCTCGCTGGTGCCGGCTGAATGGCACGGTTGGCTGCATCACACCTTTCCTCATCCGCCGACAGTGGAGCCGCCGAAAGTGAAATCGTGGGAGAAAGAACATATGCCCAATTTGACGGGCACTCCAAATGCCTACCGGCCGCCCGGCAGCCTTTTGGGCGACGGGCAGCGTGCACACGCGACGGGTGACTATGAAGCCTGGCGGCCAGAATAGGGGAAACCGATGCAGAACGGATTTGTAGAGACACTGATTGGCGCCGCTGTCGTAATCGTGGCGGTCGTCTTTTTTTACTATGGCTGGAACACCACGGAATCCGGTGCCGTCCAGGGCTATGAAGTGGTTGGAAAGTTTGATCGCGTCGATGGCATAAGCGTCGGGACAGATGTGCGCCTTTCGGGTATCAAAATCGGAACCGTGACATCGCAGGTGCTCGATCAAAAAACGTATCGCGCCCTTGTCCGCATGAGCATCAAGAATGATGTCGCGGTGCCGGATGATTCATCGATCAAGGTTTCGAGCGAAGGATTGCTGGGCGGCTCATACCTTGCGATCTCTCCTGGGGGGAGCGACATGATGATGAAGGCGGGCTCCGAGTTTCAAGTCACGCAGGGCTCGATTGATTTTCTGTCACTCATCGGTAAAGCCATGGTCGGCGGTAATGAAACGAAGCAGCCTGAGGCGGCGCCTCAGGGTGACGCTCCGGTTCCGGCGACACCCTAGTCAAGTTGAGTGAGGTATTGAGTTTTTGATGATGTACGGTTCACGGTCCACGAAAGCGTTTGCGTTATCGGTGCTGTTTGCCGGTGCGGCAGGGTTTGCGTTGGCTCAGCCTGACATCCAACCGCCGCCGGTTGAGACCCCGGTTCCCGAGCCTGAGGAAAACGTCCCGTCTCCGCCCGTCGAAAGCACGCCGCTTCCGCCCTCCGAGACAAGCTTTGAGGCGCCGATCACGCCGCCTCCGCCGGAAGTTGTGGTGCCAGTGCAGCCATCAGGTGTGGCGCCGATCGCGACGGGTGTGGTGTTGGGCGGGATCGACAAGGTGGCTGCGCGAACCGCAAAGTTTGATGCGACGCTCAAGCAAAAGGTTTTTTACAACACCCTGATTATTACGGCTTTTGCGTGCAAGACACGGCCACCCGAAGAGCCGCCAGAATCGGCGGCCTTTCTTGAGATTCAAGAGCGCAAGCCGGACGGCACCACGCAGAAGATTTTTTCGGGATGGATGTTTGCCTCAAGCCCGGCGCTTAACGCACTTGAGCACGCGGTCTACGATGTCTGGGTTGTCGGTTGTAAAACCGCGCCTGCAGCCAATACGGCGCCGGTTCCACCCAACACGTAGAAATCAGCATCTGTTTTCAGCGCAGTTGCAAGCAACGCCTTGTAGTGGTCCCGTGCAATTTCTATCGCGCCGAATTGCTTGAGGTGTTCGGTAATGAACTGGCTGTCCAGCAGTTTGTAGCGGCCTGCTCTGAGTCTCGCAGCCAGGTGAACGAGAGCGATCTTGCTGGCATCGGTGCGGCGGCTGAACATGCTTTCACCGAAAAAGGCGCCGCCGATGGAAACGCCGTAGAGGCCGCCTACCAGTTCTTTGCCGTCCCAGACTTCAACGCTGTGCGCGTGGCCCTGGCCGAACAGGTTGATATAAGAGCGTTCGATGAGTTGGTTGATCCAGGTATTTGTGCGCAGGTGGCCAGTCGCGGCGCACTGCGAGATCACCATTTCAAAAACCGTGTCTACGGTAACGCTGAACTTGCTTGAGCGCATTGTGCGCGCCAGGCGCTTGGGCGTTTGGAAATCGTTGAGCGGCAAAATTCCGCGCCATTCGGGATCCAGCCAATAGACGTCTTCGTCATTGCGCGCTTCGGCCATCGGAAAGTGGCCCTTGCGGTATTCGGAGAGCAGTATCCTCGCGGTGATCAAGGCTGGCGGGCGTCGTGGCGTTGTCATGGCACGCCCTTGTACTAAGCGGACGTGCGCTTCAGGAAATTTTCCAACCAGTGAATCGAATAGTCGCCGTCGATAATATTGGCTTCGGTCACCAGAGACTGGAACAATGGAATCGTCGTTTCAATTCCATCAATAACAAATTCAGACAGACAGCGCCTCAGGCGCATCAGGCATTCGGTCCGGTTCTTTCCATGGACTATCAGTTTTCCGATCAAACTGTCGTAGTAGGGTGGGATCCGGTAACCGGAGTAGGCTGCGGAATCCACCCTGACTCCCAGGCCGCCGGGCACGTGGAAGTCCTTGATGAGACCTGGCGACGGACGGAAAGTCTTGGAATTCTCGGCATTGATCCGACATTCGATGGCATGTCCGGAAAAAGTGACATCTGCCTGGCTAAAGCCGATGGCGCCGCCGTGTGCAACGCGCAATTGCTCGCGCACAAGGTCGAGCCCGGTTATCATTTCGGTGACCGGGTGTTCGACTTGCAGGCGGGTGTTCATTTCGATGAAATAGAATTCACCATTTTCATACAAGAACTCGACTGTGCCGACGCCGAGATAGCCAAGTTCAGTCAGTGCATCGGTGACGGTTTGGCCAATTTTGTCGCGGGCTTCGGCGTTGAGAGCGGGAGAACCTGCTTCCTCCCAAACTTTTTGGTGACGGCGTTGAAGTGAGCAATCGCGTTCGCCAAGGTGAACTACTTTTCCAAAGCGATCGGCGAGGACTTGAATCTCAATATGACGTGGCAGTTCAAGGTATTTTTCCAGATAAACGGTGTCGTCGCCAAAGGCCGCCTTGGCTTCGGTTCTTGCCATCGATAGAGCTAGCGAAAGCTCACCTTCGTTTCTTGCCACCTTCATTCCGCGGCCACCGCCTCCGGCTGACGCCTTTACAAGAACGGGATAGCCAACGGATGCGGCGACGGACTTGGCTTCGTCATCGTTCGTAATGCCGCCGTCAGACCCAGGGACCACTGGAATACCAAGGCGTTTGACCGCCTTTTTGGCTTCGATTTTATCACCCATTAAACGAATGTGCGCTGGTTTGGGACCAATGAAGGTCAACCCGTGTTCTTCAATAATTTCGGCAAACCGGGCATTCTCGGACAAGAATCCGTAACCAGGATGAACGGCTTGGGCGCCAGTGATTTCGCAGGCGGTCACAATCGCCGGGATGTTGAGGTAGCTTCCACTGGCTGGGGCCGGCCCAACGCACACGCTTTCGTCGGCCATGCGAACGTGCATGGCGTTGGCATCGGCCGTCGAATGGATGGCGACGGTCTTGATACCCATTTCATGGCAAGCGCGATTGATGCGCATCGCGATCTCACCACGGTTAGCGATGAGGATTTTGTCAAACATGGAGGGCTGCGCTCACTGAAAAACTTGCGGACTTATTCAATGATCATCATGGGCTCGCCAAATTCTACGGGCTGGCCATCGTTGACAATAATCTGCGTGATTCGGCCAGCCCGTGGCGCCGGGATTTGATTCATGGTCTTCATTGCCTCAATGATGACTAGCGTTTGACCCTCAATGACCATGTCGCCGATTTTCACGAAGGGCGGCGCGCCAGGAGAGGGCGACATGTAGGCAGTGCCGACCATTGGCGATGCCAAGAGGCCAGGGTGACCGGACAAGTCTGCCTTGGTTGGTGCGGCATTCGGCTTGTGCGCTACTCCAGTTGTGGCGGGTGTCATCGACACATGTAACGTGCGCGCTACACGGACACGCAATCCGGCTTTCTCGATTTCGATTTCGCTGAGGCCAGTTTCATCAAGGATAGCGGCGAGGTCGCGAATTAGTTTGGCTTCCAATGGATCGTTCACGGGTTTTTCTTCTTTGCTCATGCTTGATCCTTTTTCATCGGCGGCGCGGGTCAAGGCGCTTTGATCAGAGTGACCAAGGCCTGGATGGCCAAGGTGTAGCCTTGCGCGCCAATTCCACAAATGACGCCTGTGACAACAGGTGACACATAAGATGTGTGACGGAAAGGCTCGCGACGGTAAGGGTTTGTAATATGGACCTCGATTGCAGGCAGTTGCAGGGCTTTGAGGGCATCATGCAAGGCCACTGACGTATGTGTATAGGCACCCGCGTTCAGAATGAGGGCGGAAGCGGACAGGCGTGCTTCTTGAACCCAGTCTACGAGTTGGCCTTCATGGTTGCTTTGGCGGAACTCAAGTGCAATCCCCAAAGCGACGGCGCAACTGCGTGATTGAATTTCTATGTCGGCAAGGGTCGTGTGCCCGTAAATCTCAGGCTCTCGTGTGCCTAAGAGATTGAGATTGGGACCGTTAATGACAAACAGGGGTTTGGCCATTGCTTCCGGAAGGGTATCTTGTGTTAAGGGCATAATTCGGGGCTGTTATAACCAGTCCTGGACGAGCACGAAAGGACCGTTCTTGCCGGTGGGTAGTGAGTTTTAGCCCTGAAACTGTGTTGACGGGGTTGTTGGAATCGGACAAGCGGAGTTGCCTGGGCCTATGCGCATTCAAGTCAACGGGCGTGAGCACGAGTTGCCGGGTGCGATTTCGGTGCTGCATTTCATTGAAAGCCTGGGTTGGGACTCGCGTAAAATTGCGGTGGAACGGAATCTGGAGATTGTTCCGCGTTCGGCCCATGCGACAACTCTATTAAATGAGGGTGACCGGTTGGAGATTGTAAATTTTGTCGGTGGCGGCTAGGCAAACGCGCATGACAGATACTCGGCAGGATACATGGATCGTTGCGGGCCGGACGTTTACGTCCCGGCTGATCATTGGCACAGGCAAATATAAAGATTACGCGCAAAACGCGGCGGCGTTACAGGCGTCAGGCGCTGAGATCGTCACCGTTGCGCTGCGGCGGGTGAATGTCAGTGAACCAGGCAGTCCCAAGCTGATCGATTTTATCGACCCCAATACCTACACGTATTTGCCGAACACGGCGGGGTGTTATACGGCAGAAGAGGCAGTGCGGACACTGCGTTTGGCTCGCGAAGCTGGTGGCTGGACGCTGGTCAAGTTGGAAGTTTTGGGTGATCGCAAGACACTTTATCCCGACATGATCGAAACCCTTCGGGCGACTGCGGTTCTTGTCAAAGATGGCTTCGA
>VFKO01000223.1 GCA_009885515.1 Rhodobiaceae bacterium
CGATAACCAAAGCCGCTGGTTGAGCGGTAAAGGCCGTGTGCAACCGGTGTTACCAGTGGCAGTCGAGACATAGCCGTCGTCAGATTATCAAGGCGGCTATAAATTTGGGCAATTTCAGCATATTCTTTTTCGAAATCATCCGTCACGCCATCAATTGCTGCTGCTCGAATTTCGGCACCAAGACTTGCGGATAAGAAAGGCCCTCCTTCTCCGGTTCGCCGATTTCCGCCGCCGACTTGGTTGGCCACTGTGTCCACTGGCATACCAATTGTGGTCAATATTCCTTCATAGCGGTCAATTTGTTCGCCAGCCCCATCGCGTAACGTACTTAACAACGCGACCTGGAGTTTCTTTATGACATTCAAGCGATCTTCCAACGCGGCGATTTTTTGAACCACGCCATTTTGCGAAAACAAGTTTTTTGCGGGGCCTGTAATATTTCTTTGCCCTACCGCCGCTGCCACACTGCCGATCGCGCTATCGCTGATTGTTTTGTGGGATCGACTCTGGCGCAGCGCAGGCTCTGCTGCCGATGCTTGCATGGTGAGGGTGTTGCTTCCGTCACTCGTGGAAGCGCGGGAATAGGTGCGCCCGGCGTACCCGTTCATCACGGCAACCCGGGTTTTCAATTTGCCGACCTGGTTATCCATTGCCTGCTTTTGCATGAGCAGGGCGGTCAATTGGCGATGTTTGGCTTCCAGGTCCTTCGTAGAGTTTTGAAAGCGCTCCTCCGCCAAAACGAGAAGTCCGTTTAGTTCATCATAGGCCAGTTGCATTTGTGACACGCGGCCCTCGTAGTTGGACTGCATGCTGGCGTAGCGTTGGTCCTTGGCAGAAATTATTTGCTCTTTGAACATGACTACGACCGAGGAATAAGCGACCCAGCCCATCACAATCAATGAACCGAATGCGATCGTCATTTGGAAAGTTGGGCTGAATTCGAAAAACTGAACGGAGCCGCGGCTGCGAAGGTAAAACTGGCGATGCGGAAACAACCGGCGTAGAAACGCTACGAAACCGGCCACGGGGGACGTGGACATGCACAACCTCTAACTAAAACATCGCCTCAGCCCCGGCCTTTCCTACAAACACAGCAGGCCGGACCGCAGCGAACTGGACCCTCCCCAGATTGTTACGGATTTGAAGCATTTCGCCAAGATGGAGAAATCCTTGATTTGCTTACATATTGTTTAGAAACACCCTCATAGCGCTTTCAGTGCGGCCAATACCTCTTCCACGTGTCCTGAAACCTTAACCTTTCTCCAAATACGAGCAATTTTGCCCTTGCCATCTATGAGAAAAGTTGAGCGCTCGATTCCCATATACCTACGGCCGTACATGCTTTTTTCGACCCAAGCGCCATATGATTCTATTAGCTTACCTTCAGGGTCGGACCCCAAAGACACTTTCAGCTTGTGCTTGGTTTTAAATTTTTCGTGGGACACCAAGCTGTCCTTGGAAACGCCAAGCACTGCTGTTCCCAACTTCTTAAACTTTGCGATGGAGGTCGAGAATTCGATGGCTTGCTTTGTGCAACCAGAAGTATCGTCTTTGGGATAGAAGTACAGTACCAAGGGATTTCCGGAAAAATCCTTGAGTGAAAGCATACCACCCCCTTCAGTGGCCAAACAGAAGTTGGTGGCCATGTCGCCTTCGGTTATGGCTTTAGCCATGTAGTAGAGTCCTTTTTTAGTGGTGAGCGTTTGGAATGAGGGAGTGTCGGCCGCATACTGATTGCAACTCCGGCTTTCGTGTTTGCCGTGTTACATTAGTGCTTCTATTTGAGCCAGCCTGTGGGTGGGGCGCAATCGGGGCCGCGAGGTTTTTCGTTTGAATAAAATGTCGGCAAAACTCGCTTTGCGAGTTGGCTTGGTTGCGTTTTGCGTGCTCGCGGCCGCCGTCGGTCTGTTTTTGTGGCGTGCAATGACCGGTCCTGTTTCGCTGGGGCTTTTGACGTCGCGACTAGAAGCGATGATCAACGCTGATCTCACAGATGTTCAGTTGAAGTTCAACGATAGTATTATTGAATGGTCTGATGGCCGGCAGCTGGCGCATCTGCAGTTTGTTGGCGTCGAAGTGGTCGATCTCAACGGAAGTGTGATTGCCCGGATTCCGCGCGCCAATGTGACCTTGTCAGGAGCGGCGTTGTTGAGTGGCTCGGTCGCTCCAACCAAAGTTGAACTTATTGGCGTGACAGCCAGTGTCGTGCGGCGAAGCGATGGGGGGGTGCAGTTGGGCCTTCAGGTCAATGACAAAGCGGCCGACGACGGAACAAAGTCCAGTTCGGAAGACATTACAAAGGCGGTGTTGCAAGCAATGCTTCAGCCGAAGGCTGACGACTTGCTGACGAAATATCTCAATCATTTTGCGATCACTGGCGCAAAATTATCGATTTTTGATCAGGAGTCGCGCTCGTATTGGAGTGCTGAACAGGCCTCACTGACGTTTGAACGGAAAGCAAACGGCGTTGTTGTTGCTGTGAAAGCGCCGGTCAAGCTTGCAGACAAGTCGGTTTGGCATTTTACGGCTTCAGCGCGGTACGCGAATGGGAATGACA
>VFKO01000410.1 GCA_009885515.1 Rhodobiaceae bacterium
ATCGGTTTGGATGTGCGGATTACCCGCCGGATGAACGTCACCTTCGGCGCGATCGAGTTTGGCGGGCACGTCGAGCAAGCGCACAAAGCGTGCCGCTTCGAAGGATCCGGGCGAACCGGCTTTGATGTTGGCGTTTGCAGCTTTCTGCACCACCATTGGCAGCCAGGCGGTTTCAAGTTCAGCCCCGGTGCAGACGGTGATATCGGCTGCTCGCGCTTTGGCGATCAGGCTGGGCCGGGCTTGGACTTGATGGGGGTCTTGCAAGCCGGTTGTCGCGGTGTAAATCGAAACATTGTCACCACCGAGTTCCAACGCCAACGCGCCCCATTCGGGTTCGCAAGCAAAGACGTTCAACGCGGCATGGGCTGGTTGAGTGAGAGTGGCGCCTACTATGGCCGCTGCCAAAAATAAACTACGCATGGGTTGTTCCTTAAAAACTGTGGGCGCCGTGAGCGCCGATGGAAACGGTGTAAGTGAAGACGAGCTCGTCATCGGGTTCCAGACCGGCGTCATCGCGCGTGTATTGCGCGCGGAAGCGACCGAATTCGCTGGTGCGATACTCGAGCAGGGCGGAGATTGCCCGCGGCGAGTGCCCGAAATCATCCAAGACGCTTCCAGCAAGAAGGATTGGAACATCGTCCGTCTCGAGGCCGGCATAGCGAACGCCGATGCGCCAGCCGGGTATGAACTGGTAGACGCCCTGGACGTAGAACCCCGAGCGCTCATAGTCGACCGGAACGCCGTTGAAACTGCCGTCCTCGCGGCCGAAGAAATACTCTCCGGTCAGCGTCACGTTCGTTTGAACCGGGTTGCCGTTGGGTGCCCATTTGTAAACGAGGCTGGCAATCGCCAGATCGTCATTGCCAGTGAATATGTCCCCACCGGTGTTGCGATCGAGTGCTTTGGTGCGCAGGTAAGACAAACCGGCGAGGAAACTCGACGAGTCGTCGATGTCGTCGCCTGCATGGACGAAAGCCGCAACTGTGCCAGCGCCATTGTCGTCCGCACCGCCGGCAGGGAACGCATCGCCGCGAAACCATTCGGCGCCGAACTCCAGAAAAAAGTCCGTCGGCGCTAACCAACGTAACGCCACGCCATCATCGCCATATTGGTTTTCAAGCATGGCGCGATAGGGCAGCGGCGCATCGGAAAACTCCCACGTATGCGCGTGCTTTTCGTTCAGATAGCCGATGCCGGAAAAGAACCGCCCGGCCTTCGCGGTGAAGCCCCAGGGCAGGTTCGTGGTCTGGATGTAACCTTCTTCAACGCCGATCTCGCCATCGCCGCCGATTGCGACGATCAGATTGGCGAAAAATTCCTGATCGACGTTGGCCGAGATCGCCACTTCGGATTCGCCGAGTGAAAACCCGCGATCACCACGTCCTCCTTCCTCTCCCAAGGCAAAGCCGGCGACGGTGGCGGCAGCGGGGTCGTTTTTGGACATGGCATAGGAGCCATTCAAGATGACCGAGATTGCCGGATTGAATGCACTGGGCGATGCGGGCGCACTCGGCGGAGGCGGAACGGCCTCGGGCTGCACGGGCGTGCGTTGCTCTGCCTGCTGCAGCCGGCGTTCGAGGTCTTGAATTTTGGTTTCGTAATCGCCGCGCAGGGCATTCATTTCCTGGCGCAAGGCGGCGATATCTTCGTCGCTTGCGGCGTATACGGGTTGAATGGCAGTAAGGCCGAGCGCAACGGCGCATAGCATTGAAGCTGATAGTCTCATTTGGATTACTCCACGAACTTTGCAAATCACGAATTGCTTTGAGCGATCGTGCCGGGATTTATTGCGAAGTTAGCGGGCGGGAGGGGCGCGGCTGCGCCAGATGAAATCAAGCGCTTGTCCGGCGAACGAGGCGCTATTGTAATCGACGATTCCGGCAGCGGTGAATACCGGTGGAACAAGCGCAACAGTTCCGCCTGGAAGATAATTTTGCGCGGTTGATACGACTTGGCAAGTTTGACACGGCGCTTGCGCCGGATTGCCAGGTGCTTTGCCATCGCTTTCGGACGCGATGTCTTGCCCAAGTGCTGCGTTGATCGAGAAGTGAAAATGGCCAGCGGCAAGCTGCGCTTGAGCAACAAAGGCAAAAAACAGTACAGCGACGAGCGCCTGTCGAAAGGCACTTCGACTTTTGCACTGGTCAATTGCCGAACTGATAGCTCGAATCACTGTGGGTCAACCCGCCCCGCATACATTGCATGGAATACAACAATAGACGGGATGGCAGTGGTTTCGCAATAGAGAGCTTCTGTGGCTAAGGGCTTGGCAATTTGGCATGGCGTCACTAGAACGGCGCCATGTTGCGATTGACGGAACTGAGACTGCCGCTGGGGCATAGTGATGAGGAATTGCGTGCGGCGCTCCTCAAGCGGCTGGGCATGGGTGCGGGTGATCGGGTTGAGTATTCGGTTTTTCGCCGGGGCGTCGACGCGCGCAAACCCAAGGCGATCATTCTGACTTACACGCTTGATGTGTCGTTGTCGGACGAGGCGGCGGCGCTTTCGCGCTTGCAGGGTGAACGCACTGTCTCGCTGGCGCCGGATATGGACTACCGGTTCGTTACGCAGTTGGCCAAGCCTCCCGTGCGCCGGCCGGTGGTGATCGGTGCGGGTCCATGTGGGCTGTTTGCGGCACTGCTTTTGGCGCAGATGGGTTTTCGACCGCTGGTGCTGGAGCGCGGCAAGGTCGTGCGTGAGCGGACGAAGGATACGTTTGGGTTCTGGCGGCGGCGGGTGCTCAATCCGGA
>VFKO01000183.1 GCA_009885515.1 Rhodobiaceae bacterium
ATGGCTCCCCGGGCAAGATTCGAACTTGCGACCAACCGGTTAACAGCCGGTTGCTCTACCGCTGAGCTACCGAGGAACATTGGAGTAGCCTTACCTACCCAAAGGGCAGGGGCGTGCCTATATCAGAGCGTCTTGCATCACGAAAGCAGAATTCGGCGCACGGGAGTCTTGTGGTGTCGCACATCAAAGTCGGCAAATACAAAGTAAAGGTTCCGCGCACGAAAACGGGACGCAAAGTGCTTGGTGGCGCGTTGCTGGCAGGTGGCGCGTTCTGGTGGCTGCCGGTGCTTGGCTTGTGGATGGTGCCCGCTGGCTTGGCTGTACTGTCGGTCGATTCGCCCAAGGTGCGGCGGTTTCGGCGAACCCATGAAGTTCGCGTGGTGCGCTGGTGGCGCGCCCGCGCTTTGAGAACCAGAACCCAGAATGAAAAAGGGCCCGGTGAAGAACCGGGCCCGAAGTTTGGGTAAATGGTGGGGTGTCTTCGTGGGAAGACAGGGCCACTTTCGGCGGATATAGTTAACAAAGGGTTAACGCCATCTAGAGGGGCGGCCAATACGCCAGACCCACGGGTGCCTACACTTCACCGCTGTTCTGCAATTTGCACCTTAAGCCGTTGCACAGCCAGCGTATAACCACCGTCGGCACCGTCGATAAAATGGACGTGTCTTCCGTCTTCGGTCGAGCTGACAAAACAAGTCACCAGTGCCGTCGAAGCGCGGTGCAACCCATAATCGACCAAATTTTGACCCCGGGCGGCCGCCAGAATCGACTCGATGTGATCGGCTTCAGCGGTGCGAGGAGGAACCCTGTTCAACAGGCACAAGCACGATGCCTCCATCGCCACCGAAGGCGAATGGAAGTTCGGCGCCAAGGCAGGCATTTTAGACAGGAGCGATCGCAGGGGTGGATCCAGCAACATCGCCGATAGCAATCAACCAATCATGCGGAACAGGCCTGTAGCTTTCGCTGTCAAGCGCTGATGCAAAGTCAGTGAACTCTGGAACCTGCACAGGCGATCCCGTTTATGTGGTCAGCCCCAGTGCGCCGTCGGGTTCGCGACGCCGCTGCGCCATAATCTCAATGCACTTCGCAAATATGAAGGCCCCGGCAAGCCCGGTCATCATCAAGGGTGCCGCCATGAGAGGCCTATAGAACAGCCACGCCATGGCAATCGTGCTCAGTCCAAGGGGCAATGTCAGTACGAACGCGGCGCTGGCAGAAGATACTGCAGGCCATCGTCCGGGAAATGACAGCGCGGGCGCACGCGATTTCATTGATCCTACGATGAAAATGAATGCCATCCACAGCAAGAGCATACCCGCGCCGCGCAGTACCCAGGTCAATGTACTGTCGATGTGCTTTTGACTGTCGAACAATTGGTCGGCCGATTGCGCCCCCAGTTGTACAACAAATAAGTCGTCACCGTTGCGCAGTTTGTACGGCGTAAGGCCAAGTCCGGTTTGCTGTGCCAGGATTGATATCTGCGCCGGCGCTTTCAGTACGGCATAACGAACGCGCAAATCACCCAAAGTTGGACGGGCTGGATTAAGGGACAAATAGAAATCAGTTCCAAACTTTGTCCAACCGGCAGGTGTGGTCGCAGGTGTCAGCGGCGTCACCGCCTCAAGATTTGCCAACGCCGCTTCGTTCAACGTGAAGGCGCCGAGTTTGGCGTCCGACGCTGTCCAGTTCTGCGACGTCAATTGCAGCTTGGGGTTTGCGTGCGTTTCTGGATCATCAAAACTCGACGAGTCCTGCCAGTCGCTCGACCAGCCCAGTTTGTAGGTCGCAGGCTGGAGAGGTTTTTGAAGGCTTTCGCTTGGTGCTACGGCCGTCTCGATCCATTGAAACATTTCGACAGTGCGCGCAACGGCGAGCGTGCCATCAAAAACCAGATCGAGGTCGCTATCCTGAACGGGCAGCGTAATATGCACCTCGCCGATCACATGCACGAGCCTGCCGTCGTTACCGGGTTCGGCCAACTCAGGCGCCGTGCTGACGGCCATGGACGCTTCGCCCAGTGCCCGATCAGCCTGAACATTGCGATCTTCATTCCACCAAAGCAACGAAACCGACGCGGCGAGAAAAATGAAACCACCGGCGACGCCTGCCGGTGAACTCGTCAGCAGCCGCAAATTTCTATTGAAGTTGTGAGGTCTTGGCACTGTGGGCTTACCTTGCGCGTGAATTTGCACAAAGATTACGCCAGCTGGCACCAAAGAACTGTTAAATGGAGGCGACGCCCGGAATTGAACCGGGGTTCGAGGTTTTGCAGACCTCTGCGTAACCACTCCGCCACGTCGCCATCTTTGAAGTGGGCCGCTCCTATAGCAGAGAGGTTGTCCCGCCACAAACGCCCGTTGCGACCGCATTGTCATAGCCCCTTCGCACCGATATAAGCGCGCACACTCCTGATTTTCTGCCGGATTTCCGCGATGCCAGATATGTCTCATGCCCGCCACCACATGGTGGAGGGTCAGGTCCGAACCAATGACGTCACCGACCCCAGGATCGCAGACCTGATGCGCCGCATCGAGCGGGAACGTTTCGTGCCGCCCGACAAACAAGCGCTGGCTTATGCCGACGCCTGCGTTGAAGTGAAGCCCGGACGATTTCTAACCGACCCCAGATCGTTCGCGAAATTATTGCAGCTGGTCGATGTGCAGGAGTCCGACCGCGTTTTGGACATCGCTTGCACCACGGGCTATTCGAGCGCCGTGCTGTGCGGGCTTTCCACCGACGTCGTGGCGCTTGAAGAAGATGAAGACTTGGTAAAATTCGCAGCCCCTGTTTTGCGCTCCTGCGAAAAGCTGGGACGCTTGAATGGTGTTGTCGGCGCACACAAACTTGGCGCGCCAAATCAGGCGCCTTTCGACGTGATTTTTGTCAATGGCGCCGTTGCCGAGATTCCAGAAGCGTGGACCGGGCAACTTAAAGAGGGCGGCCGAATGGCTGTCATCGTGAATAATGGTCCAATCGGAAAGGCCTACTTCTGCGTGCGGAAATCGGGCACCCTCGGACATAGGGTTGCATTCGATGCAACTGTGCCCGTTCTTCCGGGCTTCGAACGCACGCGCTCGTTTGTATTCTAGTTAATGGATTGTGTTGTAATCACAGCACCTTAACACTAAAAGTTAAACCGATATTTACGAATACGGTTATAACCTGCTTAGGTATGAGCGGTGTACTAAGGGCAAAAATGCTGTGGGTAAGAAGTGCAATTATATCGGAGCGTTGGGGCTCGGATTTCGTGCGGGTTTTTTGGCAAGCGCGTTGTGGCTGCCGACCGCGCAGGCCTCGGATACGTTGAACGATGCGTTGGTCAAAACGTATAACTCCAATCCGCAATTGATGTCTGGGCGCGCAAATTTGCGCGCGACAGACGAAGAGGTATCTCAAGCCATCGCGCAATGGCGGCCGAAGATTACGCTGAGCGGAAAATATTCGCACATTGAAACCGAGACAAAAACTGATCCGCTGCCGGTGAACGTCGAACGGCGTATCAACCCATGGGATGCGGACGTGACGGCCACGCAGACGGTCTTCGCAGGTGGCAGAATCCTGGCGCAACGCCGTCAGGCCGATGCGCAAGTGCGGGCCGAGCGCGCGCGCTTGCATTCGACTGAACAATCCGTGTTTCTCGATACGGTGACCTCGTTTATGAACGTTGTGCGCGACGAGGCAGTCGTCAAACTCAATCAAACCAACGTCGAATTGTTGAGAAAACAGCTTGAAGCGGCAAAGGCGCGCTTTGACGTCGGCGAAATCACCCGGACGGACGTGTCTCAGGCCGAAGCTCGCTTGGCTGGAGGTTTGGCGCAATTGACGACGTCGGAGGCCAATCTCATTGCCGCCCGCACGTTTTATGAGCGCACCGTCGGGGAATCACCGGCAACACTTGAGACCAGGCCTGCTATCCCTGAATTACCCGCGAGTGAAGCTGCCGCAAGGGCGACGGCGAATGCGCAATTTCCGGGTCTGGTGACGGCGCGCGAATCTGAAGATGCAGCCGACTACGCCATCGACTTCGCGGTAGGGCAGATGCTGCCCACCGTGAGCGTGCAGGCAAGCTATGGCCGTAGTGGCCAGGAATTCGGACCGGAAACAATCGGCGATGAGACGCGGGTGACGGCTTCGGTGTCGATGCCAATCTATCAAGGTGGCGCCGAATGGTCTCAGATCCGACAGGCCAAGGAACTGCACAACAAAGCGCGCATGGACACAGAGTTTACGCGCCGCTCGACGCATGAGCGCGTTTCGAACTCGTGGGAAGCTTATCGCGCGGCCGGAGCTTCATCGGAAGCAAATCGCCAGCAGGTGAAAGCGTCTGAGATCGCGTTTGAGGGCGTACAACAGGAACTTGAAGTGGGGTCGCGTACGACGTTGGACGTGCTGGACCAGCAACAAGAGTTGCTAAATGCCCGCGTCGCCCTTGTCCGCAGCGAGCGCGACGAGATCGTCGCAGGCTATTCGCTGCTGGGGTCGATAGGGCAGTTGACCGCCAAAGACCTTCAACTTCCCGTACAGGTATATGACCCTGAAGATAACTACGACATGCAGACCTGGCGCCCTCTGGGAGCGTCAACCTACTAAAATTGGGAGATTTGGGGTCATTCACCTTAAACGGCAAAGATAGCGGCTGGGGAATAGCACAGTCCTTTCATTTGCGGTCTGGTTGGCCTAGTTTCGAATCCGGGGCCGCACACAAAGGTCTTTAGAGGTCATTGAATCGATGGCTACGCCCTCGGCACAACAAGAACCAACGATGGAGGAAATTCTCGCCTCCATTCGCCGGATCATTTCCGAGGACGCGGAACCGGCCAAGGCTGGTGCGCCAGCCGCGCCTGTTGCAGCCGCGCGCGACAATGAAGTGCTCGAATTGACGAATGTCGTGCACGATGACGGTTCGCTCGGCCGCCAAAGCGCACCCGCACCGGAACCGCCGCGCCGCAGGGCGCCGCTGCCTGCGCCTCGCCATGAACCCGAACCGATCCGTGAATCCCAACCTGAACCTCGCGTCTCTCGCCGGGCCGCACCAGCACCGGAGCCTCGTCAAATGCGCAATCAATCGGACTTAGACATGGTCGAAAAAGATGACGGCATGCTGTC
>VFKO01000095.1 GCA_009885515.1 Rhodobiaceae bacterium
GATAATGTTGGCGGTGAAACGCTCGACGCCGCCATCCTCAACATGCGCAAGAACGGCCGCATCGTCGTCTCAGGCCAAATCTCGGAGTACAACACCCAGACCCCGCGCGGCATTCGCCATACCTTGCCCTTCATCACTCAGCGCCTGAAAATGGAGGGTCTCGTCGTTTACGACTTTTCCGTCCAATTCGGGGAGGCGAGGCAGAAAATGGCGGAATGGGTCAACGAAGGCAAACTCACTTACCGCGAAGAAATCATCGAAGGCCTGGAACAAACGCCGCAAGCTTTCATCGGTCTGTTCTCGGGAGAAAGCTTTGGCCGCCGCCTGGTCCACGTCAGTTAGCGTCGCCAGCTTCTAACCAGGGCGGCACTTCGATCTCGAATGAGCGGGAACCGCGAAAGGTTGTCCGCATCGAGTGTGTATTCAAGCGCCACCCCGTAACCCAAATGCGAAACAAAACTACAAGACATACCAAGGTCGCCGGTACTGTCGGGACGAAAACATCTTCCGGCATAATAGGGCGCTATGTCCAATGACCGTTCCGGCTCCGCGCTCAAAAGATAAATCCAGGGCGTCCCCGCAGACTCGATCCGAAACAGTTGCCAATCTCCCCTGCCAACAACACGCCGGTTCATCCATGCGCCTTCCCCCGCCCAGGCCTGGCGTAGCTCTCGCAAATGTTCCCCTGGTACCGAGTAGTTCCGCCACAGGGCAAAGTCTTTCGGAGCCCCGTCCGGAACGATGCCACCGTCGATCATCCGGGGCAATCTTGTCAGATCAAGTTGCAATGCTTGCGGCTCAGCGCAACCCGCAAATGACGCGACCGCCATTACAACACCGTTCTCGCGCGCATCCCAACAGCCGGACAAGCGAAGCAGGTCGGCACGCCACCCATCGATATTCTTGACGAGATTTCGCGGCACGAAGTAAACGGCGTTGCCCGCGCGAACCGCCACATCGCGATACTTTCCCGACGTCATATCAAGATGCGCCTTCAGCCCAATCAGACCGGCACCCAGAACGCACCACGCAATCAACCCCCACCGCATCGCACGCGCCCCCAAAATGCGAAGCTGATCCTATCTCCGACGGGACAAAAAAGCGAAGGCGTTACTGCGCCGCAGCCGGTCGCTGGGTCTTGAATCGTTCCGCGCGAATGCCCTCCGCCACCAGGAAAGCAAGCTCCAGCGCTTGATTGGCGTTCAACCGCGGGTCGCAATGCGTGTGATAACGGCTCGACAGATCAGCGTCCGTAATTGCTGCAGCCCCACCCGTACACTCCGTTACATTCTGACCCGTCAACTCTAGATGCACCGCCCCCGCATGCGTGCCTTCTGCTCGATGCACCACAAAAAACGCCTCAACCTCTTTCATCACTTGATCGAATGGCCGCGTTTTGAAACCCGTCGAAGCCTTGATCGTATTGCCGTGCATCGGATCGCACGACCACACCACTTTTCGGCCTTCGCGCTTGATGGTCCGTATCAGGCGCGGCAAGTGCTCTTCAACTTTGTCTGCGCCAAAACGCGTGATCAACGTCAACCGCCCCGGTTCATTGCCAGGGTTCAGAACATCGCAAATGCGAATCAGGTCGTCGTTCGACAGTCCTGGCCCGCACTTGACCGCCAGCGGGTTCTTGATCCCACGCGCAAACTCGATATGCGCCCCATCCAACTGACGCGTCCGGTCGCCAATCCACACGAGATGCGCCGAACAGTCGTACCAGTCGCCCGTCGTCGAGTCGATGCGTGTCATCGCCTGCTCATAGCCAAGCAACAACGCTTCATGGCTGGTATAAAAATCCGTCGTCCGCAGTTGCGGCGCCGAATCCGGCGTGATCCCGCACGCTTCCATGAACTCCAGCGTCTCGGAAATCCGGCCGGCCAAAGCACGATAGCGCTCCCCCGAAGGCGAACCTGCGATGAACCCCAAATTCCACCGGTGCACGTTATGCAAATCGGCGTAACCGCCTTGCGCGAAGGCCCGCAGCAGGTTCAAGGTCGACGCCGCTTGCCCATAAGCCTGGATCATCCGTTCTGGGTCAGGCTCTCGCGCCAGCTTCTCAAACGGCGAGGCGTTGATAATGTCCCCGCGATAGGACGGCAATTCAATGCCGTCAATGATTTCCGTATCGCTGGAGCGGGGTTTGGCAAACTGTCCGGCGATGCGCCCGACCTTCACAACCGGCATCGCCCCGGCAAAGGTCAGCACCACTGCCATCTGCAGGATCACGCGAAACGTGTCGCGAATGTTATCAGGATGAAACTCTGCAAATGACTCTGCGCAATCTCCGCCCTGGAGCAAGAACGCCTTGCCCTCGGCGACGTCCGCCAACGAGCGTTTCAAATTTCGCGCCTCACCCGCAAATACCAGCGGCGGATAAGATTTCAAGCGCAGTTCAGCCCGCGTCAGCGCTTCGCCGTCTTGATAGACGGGAACCTGTGCAACCTTCTTCGAACGCCAACTGGCGGGAGTCCAAGTCATCTGATTTGCCCTTCTGGCAAGCTAGATAGCGCGCACCAGCGCCCTTTGCCAGTTCCACGAAGCCGCGCGGTTAATCGGGTTCAGCGCCGGGCCAATTCGATGACCTTAACCCCACTTTGCGTACCAACAAGGGCAAGGCTCGCCAGCGAAATAAACAACCCGTGATCGACCACCCCGGGGATGCCCTCCAGCGCCCTCGCCAGGCGTTCGGGATCTGGAATGGTTTGTGCTGAACAATCCGCGATATAATTGCCGCCATCGGTCTTGAAGGCATGGCCTTCGCCACCGCGCAAGTGCATCAGATTTTGCGCGCAGCCACTTCGTGCCACGGCCTCTGCGATCCGCTCCATCGTAATCGAATAAGCAAACGGAACGATCTCAACCGGCAACGGAAACCGCCCCAGCGTCTCGACCACTTTCGCACCATCCGCTATCACGATCATACGATCAGAAGCCGACGCCACAATCTTCTCCCGCAGCAACGCGCCGCCGCCGCCTTTAATGAGATTGAGCCCTGGCCCTATCTCATCAGCGCCATCAATCGTCAGATCGAGATGACGCACCGCGCCCAACTCCGCCACCTCAATGCCCAGCTCTCGCGCAAGCTCTGCCGTGCGCTCCGACGTTGCAACCGCAACGATTTTCAACCCCGCTTGCACGCGAATACTGAGCGCACGCACGAAGTGCTCAGCGGTAGAGCCCGTCCCAAGCCCCAATTTCATCCCGGGCTTGATGTATTCCAACGCCGCTTCGGCCGCAGCGCGCTTTTGGTCTTCAACTATGTGGAGGTTTGTCATCGGCCCACTATAGCGGCATGACGGCTCAATTCGCAAAAGCCTTCGAGAACAAAATCTGTGCGTGAATTGGCCGGCACAGGCTTGCCTTCGCTGCACCAACAGGCGCAACATCTTCGAGGACGAAACGTCGCACACTGCTATTTCCGTTTACCCGGCGTTCACAAAGGCACGTCCTCGCCTGCGCGATGGTTAAGCTCGGGTGAAGGCGATTCACCAAATGCGAGCAACATTCAACGTTCCTGAACCAAATGCCGGTCATACTTCACGCTGTCGTACGGACAAATTCCTGGCATGGTGTTGCCATGCTTTCGACTTCGTTTCAGGTGAAGTGTTCCACATGAGCGTTTCAAACCAAGAACAAGAATACGGACGCCGCTTCCCGACCTATTCCAAGGGAGAAGTCTGGGCCGATACGGCTGCCCACGTGATCGGGTTGTTGTTCGGTCTTGTGGCCACCGTCGCCCTGATCGAGACTGCCTCGCAGAACAACCACTTCTTGCTGATTTTCGGCGCCAGCCTCTATGGCCTGGGCCTGCTCGCTATGTTCTCATTCTCGGCCGCCTACAACCTCTGCCCGCCGTCCGACACCAAGGAGCTTCTCCGCCGCCTCGATCACGCCGCAATCTTCTTGATGATCGCAGGCACCTACACCCCATTGCTTCTCAACCGCATCGGCGGCGAGTGGGGCTTTGGCCTGCTCTGTTTCGTCTGGAGCGTAGCCATTACCGGCGCCATCCTCAAAATAATCTTCCCGCGCAAATGGGAAATGCTCTCGATCGCACTCTATGTGGGCCTCGGCTGGTCCGTAGTCGTTGCCATCAACCCGATGCTCCAGGCGCTGGCCATCGACAACCTCATTCTCATCGGTGCGGGCGCCCTGATCTACACGATCGGTGTCGCCTTCCACATGTGGGATCGCCTGCCTTACCAGAATGCGATCTGGCACTGGCTGGTGCTCGCCGCCGCCACCTGTCACTACTTCGCCATTCTCAACGAAGTCGCCATCGCCGCGACGTGACCGCCATCGCTTGACGATGACAACCAAGTCGCTCATTTTCCTGGCGGCTTTGGTAATCGTGAGCGACAAGTAATCGGCAGCACAAGCGAGAGACATCGATGCTAAAATCACCTATTCAGCCGCACCCACTTCCGCGCTCCCCCTCAGTTGCCATCGTCGGCGCCACCGGTGCCGTCGGCACTGAAATGATTGCTTGTCTGGAGCGCCGGAATTTCCCGCTCTCCCGCCTGAAGCTCTTGGCCTCACCGCGTTCAGCTGGGCGAAGCTCGAAGTTCAACGGCCAGAATGTCCACATTGATGCGCTCGATGCCTTTAGCTTGCGTGACGTCGACATCGCCTTGTTTTCGGCCGGTGGTGCCATCTCCATAGAGTTTGCAAAAACAGCGCCCCGTCACGCCGTCGTCATCGACAACTCCTCCGCCTTTCGCATGGAACAGCACGTGCCGCTGATTGTGCCGGAAGTGAACATCGATCAGCTTGCCCGCCACTCCGGCATCATCGCCAATCCAAGCTGCGTTGCGATCATTGCAGCCCTTCCACTCTGGCCGCTTCATTGTGCCAACCCTATCCAGCGCGTCGTCGCCACAACCTATCAGGCAGCGTCCGGCGGTGGCGCCGCCTTGATGGAAGAACTGCGCGCTTCCACCCAGGCGTTTCTCGCCAACCAGAAGTTTACGCCGCGGGTCGCGCCGCACGATTATGCCTTCAATGTTTTCAGTCACAACACCCGCGTCGATCCCGAAAGCGGCAACAATGAAGAAGAAATCAAGGTCGCCCGCGAACTGCCCAAGATCATGAACGCCCCGAACCTGCGCGTCGGCATCACCTGCGTGCGAGTCCCGGTATTGCGCGCCCACACCATCGCGATGACTGTCGAATTCGAACACCCGCTAACCCAACTTGCGCAGAATCGGGATTTGGACCACGCAGAATCAATAGTTTAGCCGTAAAGTCGGCACTACATTTTTGGTTTTGGCGGTGTGGGTATCGGCTATGCCGCGGCGCTTTGGAGCGGAACGTCTGGTGCGCCAAGCGGACTTCGGATTCTCTTCGGCAGGACCATTCCCAGGCGCTCAAGCAACGCCGTCTGAGCGGCATCAGGGTGTGTGACACAGCGCAGTTTGATGTCGCCATGGGTTTGGGTCGGCAGGATGACATCGTGCGCATGAATGCGCGCCAGTTCGTCAAGCACGGTGCGCGGAGAATTGCCAAGCCCGGCACGCTGTTGCCAGAATTCCAGCGTCTTCCACAACACGAACGCCAAGAAGCAAATGAGAATATGCGCTTCAACGCGATCCTCGCGCTGATGCCAGATGGGGCGGATCGACAGTTGATCCTTCTGGATACGAAAGGCAGCCTCTGCTTGCGTCAACTGGATATAGGCCTTCCATAATTTCTCATCGCTCCAGTCCGTGACGTTGGAGCGCAGTAAATATGTGCCTTCGGAAAGAGCCGCCCATTCGTCGAATGTCTCTTCGATGCCGATGTCGAGTGTGAACCCGGCGGGGTTTGCGGCCTCTTTGAGTTCAATCTTAAAGCGCGCGGCGCTGCGTTGATTGCGCTCGAGAATACGTCCGATCTGGCGGTTGACAGTGTCGCGGTCGAGCCGCTTCTTCGACCCTTCGATACGCAATCGCAGTTTCGAAAGCGCCTGACCGATGCGCGCACTGAAACGCTCGTGCATCGCCTTTTCCTTTTCGACGCGGTCTTTCGAACGGCACAGGATAAAAATCTCTTCTTCCCCTTGAGGGCTGGCGCAGAGTTTGACTTCGATGCCGTCGCGGATCTCGCGCCAGGCTGTCTTGTCGGCGAGAGCTGGCGCCCATTGCTTCAGCTCCGATTTCGGCGTGCCCAGTATGTAGCGCCGCCCGGTCTGTCTCAACCAGGCAAGATTGTCCGCACTCGCCATGCCGCGATCCATGATCCACACCCGGCCCACCATTCCGTGGCGCGCCTCCATCGTGGCAACGATGTGTTTGACCGTGGTTGAATCATGCGTATTGCCCGCAAACACCTCATAGCCCAAAGGAAAGCCGTCAAAGGTGACGACGAGGGCTATACAGACTTGCTTGCAATCGCCGCGGTGATCGCGCGAGTAGCCGCGTTGGGCTTTCGGGTTGGCCTCTGCCTTGCCCTCGAAATAGGTCGAGGTGACGTCGTAGAGAAGCACTTCGTTGTCGATGGCAAAGAGCTCGCCCGCGCGTTTGGCCAGATGCGCCTCAAGGGCAGCCTTATGCGGTAACAGGCGATCCAGCGCCCGGTAAAGCCTGTCCTTGTTGACCAGACTTTCATCGAGTTGGAGAAGATCGCTCAAGGCCGTGCGCCGGTACCAGTCTTCGGCGATGTGCAGTTCGCTCGAGGGCTCGCACAATCGCGCCGCCACCAGGACCGATGCAATCTTTTCCCAGGCAACTTCTTCTTTGCCCGATGGAATATGCGCCGCCGCAAACTCGTCCAGCCGGCAGGCGCGCCAAAGCGCCAGCGCCAAATAGACATTACCGAATTGTCGGCCATTCTCAACCCGAACGCCCTTCAGTTTTACCGCAACCGTTTCCTCACCCACCCCGTCGTCGAACAAATCCGCCTGCTCGGGTTCGCCGATCAGGGCTCGCGCCAAAGCCCGCGCCCGCAAACGTCCCGCCCGGTCAAGCTCGCCAAGATGCGCAACCGTCTGCTGAACAACACGCCGCCCAATGCGCACCGAGCGCACCAGGCGCCAGCTGCGGTGGAGCTTGCCGTCCGTCTTTTTGGTCGTATAGCGCAAGTACATGAGAGCGCATCGAATCCGACTCGGCGGCACTTGAAAAGGGGGTAGGTCGGCACTACACGCCCATTCCAGTCTTAAACCAGTCCTAAGCCGATGATTTCGTTGATGCAGAAAAATGCAAATCGCCGAAAACGAGGTCTAACTGCTCAAGTTGGGCTA
>VFKO01000098.1 GCA_009885515.1 Rhodobiaceae bacterium
AGATAAAGTCGTTCATGTTGATGTTGGCCTGGTGGAGCCACATGCGCTTCAGGCTTTCAGGAGCGATGTTTTCGTCGCTGAGGTGGCTGACGATGAGTTCGGCGACCATCGGCACGACTTCCTTGAAGACCTTGCGGCCTTCTTGCACGAAGAGCTTGTCGGGTTTGCCGATGCCTTCAGGGGCGGCACGGTTGAGGAAGCCGAAATTGTTGCGGATGTTGTTGGAGAACTGGGTTTTCAGGCGGGTGCCGAGAATTTCCCAAGCGTTTCTGCTGGCGGTGTCTTCTTTCCTTTCGAGCACAATGGCGGTGGCGACGTCGCCAAAGATGAAGTGGCTGTCGCGGTCGCGGAAGTTCAGATGGCCGGAACAGATTTCGGGATTGATGACCAGGGCCGCTTTGGCGTTGCCGGCGCGGATCATGTCGGCAGCGGCCTGCATGCCGAAGGTGGCGGAGGAGCAGGCGACGTTCATATCGAAGCCGAAGCCCGCACAGCCCAGGACGTTCTGCACCTCAACCGCGATGGCCGGGTAGGCGCGCTGAAGGTTCGAGCAGGCGACAATGACGCAATCGATGTCCTTGGGTTTGCGCCCGGCGCGGTCGAGTGCTTCCTTAGCCGCTGTGACGCCGATTTCGGCCAGGATCGAAATCTGATCGTTGGGACGTTCGGGGATGCGGGGGCACATGATGTCGGGGTTGAGCGTGTTTTCCTTTTCGACGACGAAGCGGCTTTTGATGCCGGAGGCCTTGGTGACGAATTCGACGCTGGATTCACTCAACGCTGCAGTTTTGCCGGCGGCGATGTCTGCCGCGTGGAGGGCGTTGAATTTCCTGACATAGGCGTTGTATGACGCGACCAGTTCTTCGTTGCTGATGGCGTAAGGCGGCGTGTAAAGTCCTGTGCCGCTGATGGCTATTGCCGTCACGTTAACCCTCGCTCTAAACGATTGTCTCTGGTGCGTGGTTTAGCGCATTGCGTGAAGCAGCGCATCCCCCCAATCTCCCGCCCGTTTCAGGTAGCCACAGGTTTGACGTGACGGAACAAAGCAAAGCACTGGTGCTGTTTTCAGGTGGTCAGGATTCCGCGACGTGCCTGGCCTGGGCGCTGGAGCGATTTGCATGGGTGGAGACTATCGGGTTTTCGTACGGGCAGCGCCATGCCGTTGAGCTGGACTGCAGGGCGCGGTTTGCCGCCGGCGTCAGGTCGCGGTTTGCGGAATGGGCCTCGCGGTTACAGGGCGATCATGTGGTCGATCTATCGGTGATCAAAGCGCTAGGCGAAACGGCTTTGACGGGTGATGTTGAGATCGCCATGGGCCGGAATGGCTTGCCAACGACTTTTGTACCCGGGCGCAACATCCTGTTCTTCACGGCGGCGGCGGCGGTGGCCTACAGGCGCGGGATCAAGCATCTGGTGGGTGGCATGTGCGAGACGGATTACTCGGGCTATCCTGATTGTCGCGACGACACGCTGAAGGCGGTGCAGGTGGCGCTCAATCTGGGTTTTGATACGCGGTTCGTGATCGAGACGCCGTTGATGTGGCTCGACAAGGCTCAGACCTGGGCGATGGCGGAAGCGTTGGGCGGGACGGCGTTGGTTGAGCTGGTGGTTGAAGAGACGCACTCCTGCTATCGCGGGGACAGGTCAAAGCGGCATGACTGGGGTTATGGTTGTGGCGATTGTCCGGCCTGTGATTTGCGTGCCAAGGGCTGGGCGCGCTATCAGGCGGCCCCGCGATGACTTACGCCGTCAAAGAGATATTCTATACGCTGCAGGGCGAGGGCATGCGGGCCGGACGTGCGGCTGTGTTCTGCCGGTTTGCAGGGTGCAATTTGTGGTCGGGACGCAAAGAAGATCGCGCCGAGGCGGTGTGCAAATTCTGCGACACTGAATTTGTGGGCACCGATGGCGTGGGTGGTGGAAAGTTCGCGAGCGCCGCCGCGCTGGCGCGGGCAGTGGCGGCGCAATGGCCGGGTCA
>VFKO01000160.1 GCA_009885515.1 Rhodobiaceae bacterium
GACGTTTCGCAGCCAGCGAGCGCGACGCCTCCTCGGCTGCACACTATTTCGACAACGCGCTCAAATTCGACCCGCAAAATCCCGAACTGCTTGAGCGCGCCATTCTCAGTGATGTGTCGCGGGGCGACATCGATAGCGCGGCCAACTATGCCGAAGATCTGGTCAAGCGCGCGCCCAACACACGCATCCCCCATCTCGTCATCGCCGTTCGCGCCATGCGCGATGGCGGCTATGCGAAAGCCCGCCAAAGCTTCGAAAAAGTGGCAGGCAATGCCGCGGCGGAAATTTCCGCCAAGCTCGGTGTCGCCTACTCGCATTTCTCTGAAGGCAACCTAGCCGGCGCCAAGGAGTCCATTGCCAAGCTGGTGTCGTTGGGCGGCACCCGCGCCTTTGGCTTATATCACCAGGCCGTGATTGAAGATCTGTCAGGCAAGCCCGTCGAAGCACTTGCCGATTTTGAAGAAGCCAATCGCCTGTCGCAAAGCGATTCACTGCGTATTCTTCAAGCCTATGCCGGTCACCTCGCACGTCAGGGTCAGCTGGCCTTGGCCAGGGACACTTATCGTGACTTCCTCAAGAAGGCACCCGCGCATCCTGTCGTTCGCAAGGCCTTGGCGCGCCTGGACGCGGGAGAAATTCCGCCGCGCATAATCTCGAATGCCAACCAGGGTCTGGCAGAGACATTGTACGGCATCGCCTCGAGCCTTTCCGAAGAGAGTTCCGTTGAAATTCCCGTCTTCTATCTCCAGCTTGCGCTCGCGCTCGACCCCGCGCACGACCTTTCACTCTCACTCCTCGGCGACCGGCTTGAGACCGCGGAACGCTGGGAGGATGCGATAGTCGTCTACCAGAAAATTCCCGCCACATCGCCTCTCTATCAAAATGCTCGCCAGCAGATCGCACAAAATTTGCAAAGGCTGAAGCGGCCAGACGATGCGCTGAAGGTGCTGAACGCAGCACTGACTAATACCGTCGACGACGTGGACACTTACGCCTCAATTGCAGACGTCTTGCGCAGCCAGGAAAAATACGCCGAGGCCGCGGTTATCTACACCAAAGCCATTGCACTGATCGGAAAGCCGGAAGAGCGCCATTGGACCTTGTTCTACACGCGCGGAATTTCCTACGAGCGTTCCAAGCGCTGGAATGACGCCGAAGTCGATCTCAACCGGGCCCTTGTACTGAAACCCGAACAACCGCTGGTTATGAACTACCTTGCCTATTCATGGGTCGAGCAAGGCCTCAATATTACCCAAGCCTTGGCCATGCTCAAACGCGCCGTTGATCTTCGGCCCGAAGACGGTTTCATCGTCGACAGTTTGGGCTGGGCGCATTTTCGTCTCGGTGACTTCAAATCGGCGTCTCAGTATCTCGAACAAGCCGTGCTCCTTGAACCGGGGCAGGCGACAATCAACGATCATCTCGGCGACGCCTATTGGCGCATGGGCCGAAAACTGGAAGCCAGGTTTCAATGGCAGCGCGCCCTGACCTTGGGCGCCGAAGATGGTGATGAACCCAAAATCCGCAACAAGCTCAAGGCCGGACTGGAAGAATTGCCGCGGCCCCCCTCGCTGGCGAGCAGTCCGCAAGGCGGCAAGTAATGACGGGGCAGGGCGATTATTGCCTTGCCCCCGCCAAAATAAATCTCTTTTTGCATGTCGGCGAAAAGCGCGACGAAGGTTACCACAATCTATCAACCCTGATCGTTTTTGCCGATGCCGCGGACCGACTGTCTCTCATGCCCAACGACCATTTGTCATTGCGCATCATAGGTCCATTCGCCGCAAGCTTGTCCTCCGAGCTCGACAACATTGTGCTCAAAGCGGCGCGTGCACTTAAACTGTGGGCACAACAGCGCGATCACCAGGCACCGTCCGTTGAGTTGATCCTGGAAAAGAATCTGCCCGTCGCCTCCGGAATTGGAGGTGGCTCAAGCGATGCAGCAGCAACACTGCATTTGCTAGCGCAACATTGGGCCCTGCCGATCCATAGTGATGAACTGCAGATGATCGGATTGGGGTTGGGTGCGGATGTCCCTGTGTGCCTGCGCAGCGCACCCACGTTGGCCTCCGGCATCGGTGAAGTATTGGCCCCAATAGACAACTTGCCGGAAATGTTCTTCGTGCTTGCTAATCCACGAGTGGCTGTTCCGACCAGTGTCGTCTTCAGTGCCGTGACCGTCCGTACGGGCGCCTTCGCACCGGCTCTGCCGGCGAAAAGAAACATCCGCGAATTCGCCGCCATATTGGACGCAACGATCAACGATTTGGCCGCGCCCGCAAAATCGTTTGCGCCCGTCATCATGCGCGTCGAACAAGCGCTGGTCGCCACTGACGGGTGCCTTTTGGCCCGCATGTCGGGAAGCGGCGCAACATGCTTTGGTCTCTACGCATCATATGAAGCCGCAAGTGAGGCCGCACAGAGTATCACCGCTTCGCACCCTCAATGGTGGGTCACCCCGGCGCGGCAATTCCCCGTGATTTGAATACAGCTGCAATTGACGGCATCAGCGGCCAGTCGTCACTCTTCTGACCGGCAGTCAAACACACGATTGTCCCGGCAGACGCGTGCGCAACCATCTCGCCTCGGGTCTGCTTTACAACTAAGTTGGGTTGGTGTCGTGTGGATTTACCGTTTAATGAGCACGACTCACGCAAAACTCGGCAAGCTCGCTCAACGCGTGCCGCATCGGACTTTCGGGAAAAACATTGAGTGCGGCGCACGCTTGATCCGTGTAACTCCGTGCCCGCAAAAGCGTGCCGGCGATGGCGTGATGTTTGTCGATTAAATGGATGGCATGTGTAAGATCGCCATCCATCTGGCTGCGATGCCCCATAGTCCGCCGCCAGAACTCGGCTTCCTCGGCGTTTGCTTTTGCCAAAGCCATAATCACCGGCAACGTCAATTTGCCTTCGCGAAAATCGTCGCCGACCGCCTTGCCCATCATCGCCTCGCGGCCCGAGTAATCGAGTGCGTCATCGACCAGTTGAAAGGCGATCCCCAGATTGTGCCCGTAAGCTTTCAGAGACATTTCGCGTAGACCATCTGCCTGCGCAATGACAGCACCCGACTCCGACGCCGCCGCAAACAGCGCGGCCGTCTTGGCGGAAATGATCTTGAGATAGGTATCTTCGCTGATCCCGATATTGCCCCTGGTGCTCAGCTGCATCACCTCGCCTTCGGCAATGACCGCTGAAGCATTTGAAAGAATATTCAGCACGCGCAGGCTGCCGGTTTCCACCATCAATTGAAACGACCGGGAAAACAGAAAATCGCCGACCAGCACACTCGGCGCGTTGCCCCAAATAACATGCGACGCGGCTTTCCCCCGCCGCAGCTCGCTTTCATCGACGACATCGTCATGCAGGAGAGTGGCCGTATGAATGAACTCAACCGCAGTCGCCAGCCGGATATGCCCCAACCCCTGGTAACCGCAAATCTGCGCCGCAGCGAGCGTCAACATCGGCCGTAGCCGTTTGCCACCGGAATTGATGATATGGCCTGCCAATTCGGGGATCAGTGGAACGTCACTGCGCATCCGCTCCAATATAAGAGCGTTCACATGATGAAGATCGCCTTCCACCAGCTTGAACAGCCGGTCAATGGCACCCTTGGGCTCGCCGGCCCCTCTGGTTAGTCGCTGAAAGGCTCGCAAGATAGCTTAGACCTTGAGTTGTTTCGCGCTAGGATGCGCCGGACGAGAATTACGAATGGGACATTTAAACCCGCTATTGCTCGGGTCAAGGGCGCGCGGCGTCACGGTCAACAAATGATTGAACTCCTTCGCAGTAACGATCTGGTTTTGCTGAGCTACGTCCGCGCGTTATTGGCGGCGGAAGGAATCAAAGGCGTTGGGCTCGACGAATATATGAGCATGGTGGACGGTAACATTGGTGCCATCCCGCAACGGATCATGGTTGATGAAGCCGATGCCCAGCGCGCTCAGTCAATGCTGCGGGATGCGGGTATTGGACATGTCCTCAAAAAATAGTCAGCGTCCAAAGGCCGCACGAACCGCACTGGAGACCTCCGACGATGCCTTTGTGGGGGGGCGTGTACGCGTTTACCAGCCCTGTTCGGGGTTTCGGTCCGGGTTGGATGCAGTGATGCTTGCTGCCGCGGTTCCCGCAAAAGCCAATGAGAGAATTTGCGATGTCGGCGCGGGCGTGGGTACGGCGGCGCTGTGTCTGGCCGCGCGCGTGCCGGGACTGCATATCACCGTGATCGAGCTCAACCCACAATTCGCCGGTCTCGCGCGTTCGAACTTCGAACGCAACGCAGTTGCGCAATCATTCGAATGCATCGTAGCCGACGTTCTCGAACGCCCGCGCACGATTGCCCGCCAAGCCTATCACCACGTTCTGACCAATCCTCCCTTTCACGATGCCGCGCACGGCACCGCCGCGCCCGAACCAGACAAAGGGCGCGCGACCTCCCTCACCCGATCCCAGTTGGGCGTATGGCTGCGATTCGCCCGAGCCTTGGTGCGCCCGAAAGGAACGCTCACGGCCATTTTGCCGCCGGCGCAGATTCCTTTGGCGCTCGAAGCGATTTCGCCGCAGGGCCTTGGCGTTGAGATCATACCTTTATGGCCTTCGACCGCCGTCGCGGCCAAACGGGTTATTATCCGTACACGAACAAATTCTAAAACCCCGCTGCGTCTTCTCCCGGGTCTGGCCTTGCATGATCCCGATGGTGCGCCGTCCCAGGCCGCAGAAGCGATCTTGCGGCACGGCCAGGCACTGGGTACATAGACCCCATGACATTCAATTGGATCAAGAAACTCTGGCAGCGGCTTTCGGGCACAAAAACGCCTGTCGTCAGCGTGCTGCGTCTGAGCGGCGCCATCGGCATGAGAACAGGCCTGAGCAAAGGGCTCAGTTTTGCAGGCTCGGCCGACCAGATCGCCAAACTGTTTGCCGACAAAACGGTTGCCGCCGCGGCCGTGATTATCAATTCGCCCGGCGGCTCGCCGGTGCAGGCGGCTCTCATTCATGATCGCATTCGCGCCCTGGCGCAGGAGAACGGGATCAAGGTGCTGACCTTTGCCGAAGACGTCGCCGCCTCGGGCGGATACATGCTGGCGCTGGCGGGAGAGGAAATTTATGCCCACGAGAACTCAATCGTGGGCTCAATCGGCGTGGTCTCCGCAGGTTTCGGATTTCAGGGTCTCATCGAAAAGCTCGGAGTTGAACGCCGCGTTCACACTTCGGGCGAGCGCAAAGCCATGCTCGATCCCTTCAAGCCGGAAAACCCGCGCGACGCCGAACATCTGGAAGAGCTTCAGCGCCAAGTGCATGAAAGTTTCAAAGCCATGGTGCGTGCCCGCCGGCCCGGCAAATTGAAAGGCAACGAGGCGGACCTGTTTTCCGGCCTGTTTTGGACCGGCGCCAAAGCCAAGGATTTTGGCTTGATTGACGGTCTTGGCGATCTGCGTTCGGTGTGCCGCGAAAAATTCGGCGAAGACGTGGAATTTCGCGTCATTCAACCGCGCCGTTCGTGGTTGGGTACCGAACGCAGCGGCGTAGGTGTCGCGCCAGCCCTGGAATTCCGTGCCGAAAGTTTAATCGAGGCCATTGAAGACCGTGCGCTGTGGGCGCGTTTCGGGTTATAAGCGCGCATGGGTCTATGGATTCTCATGTTGCTCGGTATCGGCGTCCTTGCGTATTTCGCAATCAAGGGGCGCATCATTCGTCTGCGCGGCGAATTCCAGGAGGCGTTGCGCCGCGCCTCGCAAGGTCCCAAATCAAGCCTGCCGTCGCAAGACATGGTCAAGTGTCCCTCATGCGGCACTTACTCGGCCCCAAGCCAACAAAAAAATTGCGGCAAGTCTGAGTGTCCCTACAAAACGCCGTCGATGGCATAAGCGAAACGCGGCCGTGTCCTCCGACCAAACCTACAACCTCAACGGCGCCTTTAAGCCCACCCTCAAACGCCGCGCCGATCTCGACGGCCCCGACTTCTTCCCGACCCCAGCCTGGGCAACTCATGCGCTTATCGATAACGAGAGCTTCGACGGCGAAGTCTGGGAATGCGCCTGCGGCGACGGCTCGATGGCTGAGGTTTTCAAGCAAGCCGGTCATCAAGTCTTCGCAAGCGACCTTTACCCGCGCGGCTACGGCGAAGAAGGCCTGGACTTCCTGGCCTCGACCCGCCGCACCGAAAACATCGTCACCAATCCGCCGTTCAACTGCGCCGAAGGCTTCGTGGCCCAAGGCCTGAAACTCGCGCGCCGCAAATTCGCATTGCTGTTGCGCCTCGCCTTCCTCGAAGGAGCAAACCGCGCCGAGACGATTTTCCTGAGGCGCCCGCCCGCCCGCGTCTGGGTCTTCAGCGAACGCATCACGTTTTACATGAAAGACGCAGCGCGCGCCGGCAGTGGCACCACAGCCTATGCCTGGTTCGTTTGGGACAAATCAGCTAGCGGCCCCACCGGGCTGCACTGGTTAAAACCGGGCTACAAAAAAGAGCTTCACACCAAGCCACCAAGAGTCGAAGAAGAAAAAGGTTTCTGATCTCTGTTTCTGTTTTGTGACTTCGTATCTTCGCGCCTTGGTGTGAGAACTCTCTCTTTCGTCCGCTGAAAGCCTGCCGCTGAATTACCGTTTCCCCACATGCTTCTCGATCCGCCGGTCAGGCGCAAACCAAATCGCGGCAACCAGGATATAAAGTCCGAACGCCAGCACACCATCATAAAACGCCAGCGGAATGGCGACGGCATAGATCGCCAGTGACGACCAACCCTTGATGTCCTTTCCAAGGGCAGCGGCCAATGTCGAATGGCGGCCATGGTGCACGATCAGTGACGACACCAGGATCTTGTAGGAGACCCCACACATCAGCGCCACAACGCCAAACAGCGCCGACGGCAGATTGCTGAAATGATTTTCGCCCATCCATCCGGTTACAAACGGAAACAGCGACAGCCAAAACAACAGATGCATGTTGGCCAGCATAATCCGTCCATTGATGTGGCTGACCGAGTGCAACAGGTGATGGTGATTGTTCCAGTAAATGCCGACCATCACAAAGCTCAGCACATAGCTCACGAACACCGGCAGTAGCGGCATCAGCGCCGCCAGATCGCTACCATGCGGCACCTTCATTTCCAGCACCATGATTGTGATGATCACCGCCATCACGCCATCGCTGAACGCTTCAAGCCGGCCTTTTCCCATGCCCGTGCCATCCTCTAACACGCTGAAATACCCAGACTCTTCCTGCCATTCAACATCCGATTTGCTCTATTTTGCACTGCAGCATAGCGTGGTGCCATTCAGACATTCCAAGAATCGGATTATCCGCATGACAATGACATTGGACGGGGTCGAAACCACAGCGCCCTTTCGCGAGCGCGACGGACTGACCTATCCGTTCCCCAACAAGCCAGAGCCCGGCAAGACCGTCGAGGTGGCGCCCGGCATCCACTGGATCCGCATGCCTCTGCCGTTTCAGCTCAATCACATCAACGTCTGGTTGGTCGACGATGGCGAAGGTTGGGCGATTGTCGACACCGGCATCCACTCGACCGAATCCAAGAACTTGTGGAAGCAAGTCTTCGCCCATCTGGGTGACCGGCCCATCACTCGCGTCATCGTCACCCATCTTCACCCCGATCACGTCGGCCTGGCGGGCTGGCTCACTCACAAGCACGCCGTGCCGCTCTATATGTCGCGCACCGATTATCTGCTCTGCCGCACGCTGGTGATGGATACTGGTCAGCCGGCGCCGGAAGACGGAGTGCTGTTCTACAAAGCCGCGGGCTTTCCCGAAGACATGTTGGACGTGTACCGCAAGCGCTTCGGTGGCTTCGGCTCGGGCGTCTCGCGCCTGCCGCAGTCCTTTCGCCGCCTGCAAGACGGCCAGGAACTCGACATCGGCAAGCAGCGCTGGCGTATCGTCGTCGGCCGCGGCCACGCGCCCGAACATGCCTGCCTGTGGTGCCCCGAGCTGAAGCTGATGATCTCGGGCGATCAAATCCTGCCGCGCATTTCCTCCAACATCAGTGTCTTTCCGACCGAGCCCGAGGCCAACCCGCTGCAGGAATGGCTGGACTCGTGCAAGCATCTGCGCGCCCTCATTCCCGATCACACGCTGATCTTGCCGTCGCACAACGAGCCGTTCTACGGCGTCAAAACGCGGATGGACCAACTCATCGACGGCCACGAAGAGGGCATGACCAAACTGCTAGAGCTCTGTACAACCCCCAAGCGCGCCGTCGATACCTTCCCGGCACTCTTCCGCACCAAAATCACTAGCGGCAACTACGGCATGGCCACAGGCGAAAGCCTTTCCCATCTCAACTGCCTGCTGGCCCGTGCCCAACTCAAACGCACCCGCGACGCGAACGGCGTGGACTGGTATCAGAGTGTGCGAAGCTGAACGGGTGAATGACCTTGGGAGTTTTTAGTGAAGACAATGACGAACAGCCGGTCGTCTGGTCCGGCGTGTCGTTCGAACTCAAGGGATTCGCTGCGTACCATTTGTCGATGATGGTCATGATGCTTTTGGGTAATGCCTTGTCGTTCTTCGATCAGGCATTTGTTGCAATCGGCATTGGGTTGTCTGTTTCAATATTATCGGCAATCAGGAGATTGCGGCACGATTGGCGATGGCGGCCGCCTGGTCCGGCGCAAGTATTTACCGCCATTCTCGTCGCAGCGCTGATGGCGTATTTTGTCGGAGCCACAACCGGCTTTTCCGTCTCTCGATTTGTGACCCTAGGACCATGGGCCCTTGCAGTGGTCGGAATTGGGGTCTTTTCGGTCCTTCAGGCTCTGCGTATCGTTCACACATCAGAAAAGGCATTCAGGGCGGAGTGCGGTGACCAAACCCAATTGGCCGAACCCGAACGGCCGCCAGAACCGCGATGGAAAGCAATCATCAGATATGCGTTCATCACCGCGTTTATCTTGGTATGGCTTGAAACTGTCACTTCGTTTTACGTATTTGACTCAACCTTTCGCGCAGGCTCTCCCGCCATCACCGTCAGCCAGACCGAGCCACTCACGAATAGGGGCAGGATCGTGTACATCACACCCGCCGAGAAGCAACAAGTAGATTTCTTGCAGACCGTTATGATGATCGGAATCCCTTCATCGATCGCGCTGGCTTTCTTTTTACTGTTGGTTCTGAAAGTGAGACTGCGTTGAGCCCCTAGTCCCGCAGCGGATTTAAGAGTGCGACGACGCCCTCATGTCAACGAAAACCGGGTGTTGGCGCTGAAGCTCCAACATGTTTACAAATCATTCGTGAACCGGAGTGCCACCCCATGACCCTTAAAAACAAAACCCTTTTCATCACCGGCGCCAGTCGCGGCATTGGCTTGGCCATTGCGCTGCGTGCGGCGCGCGACGGCGCCAACATCGCCATCGCCGCCAAGACCGCCGAGCCCAATCCGAAATTGCCAGGTACGATCTACTCGGCGGCCAAGGAGATCGAGCAGGCGGGCGGCAAGGCGCTGCCTCTCGTCGTCGACGTCCGCGATGAAGCCAGTGTCGTCAGCGCCATCGAACAAACCGTCGGCAAATTCGGCGGCATCGACATTTGCGTCAATAACGCCAGCGCCATTCAGCTCACCCCCACCACCATGACCGACATGAAGCGCTACGATCTGATGCATCAGATCAACACGCGCGGCACCTTCATGGTCTCGAAATATTGCATCCCGCATCTGAAGAAAGCAGCCAACCCGCACATACTCAATCTCTCCCCGCCGCTCGACATGAGCGAGAAATGGTTCTCAAACCACGTCGCCTACACGATGGCGAAATTCGGCATGAGCATGTGCGTGCTCGGCATGGCGGGCGAATTCAAGTCCGATGGCATCGCCGTCAACGCGCTCTGGCCGCGCACCGGCATCGCCACCGCCGCGATCCGCAACGCACTCGCCGGCGACGAAGGTATGAAGATGTGCCGCACGCCCGAGATCATGGCCGATGCCGCTCATGTCATTCTGACCAAGCCTGCGCGCCAGTTCACAGGAAACTTCTGCATTGACGACACGCTGCTCTGGGAGGCCGGCGTTCGCGACTTCGACAAATACCGCGTCGACCCCACCCGCGACCTCATGCCCGACTTCTTCGTCCCCGAAGGCTCAATCCCGCCGGTGAGCTTGAAGGCCGCAAAGGGTTAGCCAAGGCTTCACTCGAGAGACGCCGGCAAGCGCGCCGCCTCCACCTTCGCAAGTTCCTCCTTCCATCGCACCAGCGGGTCTCGTGGCGCCGCAACCGCGACGGACTTCATCAAGCCTTCGACAAACACAACAAAGTTTGCAGAATAACTTCGCCAGTTCATCGCCCAAAAGGCCCTGGCGGCCGGAGTGGTCAGCGTGCCTTTCAGGCTTGCGACGACACTCTCGAACTCTGGACCATCGAGCAGCCTGGCATTGTGCTGGAAAAAGGCTTCCTGAACCCAGGTCCATGCCGCACGTTGCTGCGCAAAATATTGATAGAGTTCGACCTCGGACAGATTTGCCGGGTCAGACCGGGCTTTCACCAGCGCTGCAGCTAAATTGGCGTCGGTCGTCAGCAACCACGCGTCAACCTGATTGGCCGTTCGCGCCTGGATCAGCATCGAGCGCTGATTGCGATCAGACTGCCGCGTCTGAATATTGAGATAGACAAGCGTTGCCAGCACCGCCACGCTGCTGATGATGCTGGCGATGGCGGCAAGGTCGGTAAGGGACATGAAGCATCTCCGCTAGAATCTGGTGCGTTCGTTTTCGAGCGCCAGCCTAACCGGAAATTGAAAAAATGCTAATAGTCTGAGCCCTACCAAGTCGCCTTCAGCGTCACCAACCCCGCCACCGCGTTTACACCCGCTTGGCCGCCGGCGTTCTGCTGGAACATCACGTTCGTCTGAAGTGTCAGTCCCTCGTCGAGCCTGGCCGTGTAGCCGATCTCATAGTCCGTCTCTGGCGTTGAGCTCGCCAAATTCAACACCTCGGTCGAGTAGACGATCTCGCGATCTTCCGTCACGCCCGTCGACGCCCGCATC
>VFKO01000062.1 GCA_009885515.1 Rhodobiaceae bacterium
AGCCAATGGAAACTGTGCAGACTTTCGGACCACAGATCGCTGGGCGACTGGACAAGGAACGGCGAGCCATCGCGCGCCGCCACTTCGCCACCGGGTAAACGATAGCGGCCCATGAGCATGAGCTCGGCTTCGCCCAAGCTTCTTGGATGAAAGTTGCGTGGGTTCACCAGCAAGCGATCGGGCGCTGGGCCGTTGAGTGAGCGCTGCCAAAACCTGGATTTGTAAACAAGGCGCGCGGACCCTGCGCCCAGTGAGGTTACCGCGCCGCTCGCCAATTCCTTTGCGTGGGTTCTGAAATTCAATTTGTAGACCGGCGTTGCGTCGTTAGCCGCCGCGGAGCTTGGCGATGTTGTCGCGATAGCGCTCAGGCCCGCCGATGAACGCGGCCGTTCCAGCGACGAGAACGTCGGCTCCTGCTTCGACTGCAAGGGCTGCGGTTTGCCCATTGATACCTCCATCGACCTCCAATTCGATGGCTTTGCCTGACCGGTCAATGAGTGCGCGGACTTCCCGCATTTTTGCACGCTGTGAGTCGATAAAGCTCTGCCCACCGAAACCCGGGTTTACTGTCATCACGAGAATCAGATCGATGTCGGCCAAGATAGTCTCGATTAGCGAAACGGGTGAGCCCGGATTTAATGCCACGCCAGCTTTTTTTCCTGCGGCCCTAATGAGTTGGAGCGTCCGGTGAATGTGGGGGCCTGCTTCCGGGTGCACGGTGATGATATCGGCCCCCGCGTCCGCAAATTCCTTAATGAAGGGATCAACGGGTGAAATCATCAGATGCACGTCGAGAGGCAGGTTTGTATGCGGCCTCAACGCTTTGACCATCTGCGGGCCAATCGAGATGTTGGGAACAAAGTGACCGTCCATCACATCGACATGAATGTAATCGGCGCCGGCTTGCTGCATGGCGCGGACTTCTTCGCCGAGCCTGGAAAAATCCGATGCCAACATCGAGGGGGCAATTTTTGGAGTCTTGCGCATAGAGTGCGGCTTAGCGGGTTGGAGCAAATCTCGCAACGAATGTCAGGTAGTTCTCCGCAAGCGGCAGGCATAAAAACCATCCAACCCGCCAAGTTCCGGCCAATGGCCCGGTTGCGTTCTGAGGTCTCTGGCGGCGGTAATGAACTGCGTCTGGCCTGAGATTTCCCCGGCGGTGACCGGTTGACGGCTGAAATTCCGGTGGTCTTTCAGGAAATTTTCGGCCACGTCTTCGCCTTCTTCCTGGGCGAGCGAGCAGACGCAATAGACAAGCACACCGCCGGGTTCAACCATTTCGGCAGCAGCCGCTATCAAGCGCCCTTGCAGGCCCGCTTGCGCCATCACGTCCGACATATCTTTGCGCCACAACACATCGGGGTGGCGGCGGACTGTTCCGGTCGCGGTGCATGGGGCATCGAGCAGAACCGCCGCAGCCAGTTTTTTCGGGCGCCACTCCAGCGCATCGGCGACTTCAAATTCCGCCTTCAACCCCAGACGCGAGAGGTTCGCAATCACCCGGCGCATGCGATTGAAATCGAGATCGACGGCGGTAACCGTGGCGCCTGCGGCTGCTAGCTGGGCGGTCTTGCCGCCTGGTGCGGCGCACAGATCGATGACGGTTTTGCCTTGCACGTCGCCCAGCAGGCGCGCGGGGATGGAGGCGGCTGCGTCCTGGATCCACCACTGACCTTCTGCATAGCCGGGCAAATCTTCGACCCTGCCGCCCGTGGTCCGGCGCAGCGTACCGGTGGGTACGATTTGAGCCTGCAGTTTTTGTGCCCAGCCCAGCGCGTCATTTTTGACGGTGATGTCAAGCGGTGGTTCGGTGCTGTGCGACTTGGCGATTGCGCGGGTTTCGGCCTCGCCGTAGGCGTTGACGCAAGCATCCCAAGCCCAGGCTGGCATATTCAGCTTTTCCGCATCGAGTGTTGCTGCGATGGCTTTGCCTTCGCTGGCAATCTTGCGCGCCACAGCATTGATGAGGCCTTTGAAATGGCGCGAGCGATGGTCATGCCCTGCCATCTCGACGGCGGAGCTGACACTTGCGTGTGCGGCGATTTCGAGGAAGACGAGTTCTGCGCAGACAATGCGCAGAATGAGTTCGGCAGGGCCAGAGCGCGCCGGCAGCGATTCACGCAGGAAGGCCGCGATGATTTCGTCAATCTCTCCCAAACGCCGCAAGACCATCATGACAATGGCGCGGGCGAAGGCAGTGTCACGTGCTTCCAAGCCGCCCTTGCTGACCGACGTTTCGAGCGCGTCGTAAAGCGGGCGTTCGTTGAAGAATACGGCTTGCAGCGTGGCCAAGGCTGCGCCGCGCGCACCCAATCCGCGAACTTCCGGTTGTTTGGGGCGCTGGTTCAATTAGCCCCACGGCCCACGGCGCGGCACAGCCTGGGCCGCACCATCCATTCCCTGCGCCATTGCTTTCAATCGCGCAACGCGATTTTCAGTCGATGGATGGGTCGTGAACAAATTGTCCATGCCGTGACCGGCCAGCGGATTGATAATAAACATGTGAGCCGTGGCCGGATTGCGTTCGGCATCGGCATTGACGATCTGGGAGGCGCCTGACTGGATGCGCTCCAGCGCCGAGGCCAGCCACAATGGCTGACCGGCGATTTCAGCCCCTACCCTGTCAGCTTCGTATTCGCGTGCGCGGCTGATGGCCATTTGTACAAGGCCTGCGGCAATGGGTGCCAAAATCACAAGCGCGATCGTGCCGATCATGCCCATCGCATTGTTGCGGTCGCCGGTCGATGAGCGAAAAAACAGCGCAAAATTCGCCAGCATGGAAATCGCACCGGCGATTGTGGCGGTTACCGTCATCGTCAAGGTGTCGCGATTTTTGATGTGCGCAAGTTCGTGCGCCAGGACGCCCGCCAGTTCTTCGCGCGAGAGGCGGGCGAGCAGACCGGTTGTTACGGCGACTGCGCTATGTTGCGGGTCACGTCCAGTGGCAAAGGCGTTGGGTTGATCGTTCTGAATAATGTAAATTTTAGGCATCGGCAGTTGGGCGCGCCTTGCAAGCTCTTGCACCAGACCAAACAGCTCAGCGTCCTGACTGGCGCCAATTTCTTGCGCGCCATACATGCGCAGAACCATCTTGTCGGAGTTCCAATACGCGAATGCGTTCATCGCCAAGGCCAACATGAAGGCGAGCACCATACCGCTGCTGCCGCCGATCAATCCACCGACGGTCACAAACATTGCAGTCATGAACGCAAGGAGGATTGCGGTCCTGGTCCAATTCATGGGGGTATGCGCGCCTGAAAAATTGCCGGGGGCGTAGACTTAGGTGCGAAATGCCTTTCCTTCAAGCAACTCTATTCGCCCGGATTGCCCCATGAGGCCGGAGTCGGCGGCGGTTCAGCGACCAAAGGGTCCGAATCTACGGGAAATGGCAATTCCTTGTGGTGTTCGGCTTTCCAGCGCATGGCCATGGAAATGCGAGAACGGCCGGAGGGGTGATCGAAGAAGACGAATTCTTCCCACGGTGTCGGGTCGAGTTTACGGTATTCGGAGAGTTTAAGCGCGGTTGTGGCAAAGCCATCGGGTTCGCGTGCGGCGTTGAGACCGAAAATATCGGCTTCGGCTTCGTTGGTGCGGATGATGGAGTTCGTCAGAGGCGTCGCGAGCATGCCGAAGAGTGAAAGTAGCAACACAATAATGGGCAGCCCTGCGGGGTCGGAAATGTCCCGCACACCCCACCAGGATCCGAATGCGCCGTGGAGCATATAAAAACCCCAATCGGTCAGCAGGAAGGCGAGTGCCGCCAGCACGGAGAGTGAAATAATCATTTCGTAAATGTGACCCAAAGCGTAGTGGCCGATTTCGTTGGCCATCACCGCTTTCACTTCGGACGGGGTCGCGCGATTGAGCAGATTGTCGTTGAGCGAGATGCGGGTCGTGCCCATGAAGCCCGAGACATTGGCGCTGATGCGCTTGTGTTGCCTGGAGGCGTTAAATTCAACCACGTCATCGGCGGGTACACCATTGGCGCGCGCAATCGACAAGATTTGCTGCTTGAGTTCGCCTTCGCGCATTGGTTTGTAGTCATTGAACAACGGCGCGATAAAAACCGGCGCGATCGTTGCGCTGAACATGATGAAGAGCGTAACAACGCCCGCGCCCCAAAGCCACCACGCTTCCCCGGTGCGGCGGATGACCGCGTAAAGGCCTACCAGAAAAATACTGCTCATGATCACGTTGATGGCCATGCCGATGGCAAACTCGGTCAACCACGCCGTCATGGTCAGATTGGACAGGCCGTATTCGTGTTCGCGATTGAAACCTACCTCGAGCGTGTATGGGAATGTCATGACTGAAGTTACGAAGATGATCAGTGCGGCAAAAATAAACGTCTGCAGCCAGATCCTTGATGTTATCGATTCCGCCAGATCGCGCATGCCCGCTGAGGCCCGCGTGAACAGCAGGATCAGCGCCACTGCCATAGCGTACAGGCCGTCCCAAAGAATTAGCCAGTAGCCGCCTTCGAAATAGGCATCAGATTTTGCACGTGCCGCGCCTCCAACTGTTGCCAAGTAGGCTTCGGTGGCGGCT
>VFKO01000227.1 GCA_009885515.1 Rhodobiaceae bacterium
AGCGCCGCGCCCGCTTCATTACGCTGGCCATAGCTTTGCGCATAGGCAACTTGCCCACCTTCGATAACTGCTATCGCAAGACCTTTGGCGCCGGTGGCTTTCATCACGCGGTTGACTTCGCCGTCAACGCGGGCAGCCAGCGGTTCGTCTGCGCACGCAGGTTGGAACGCAGCCAGCAACAACGACACGGCAAACAATTTACGAAAACGCATGGAGAACTCCTGTGCCGCATCGAAGTGCGACTCCAATTCGCAGTGTAATGCACTAGTGCTCGCTATCATTGCCGGTGACACGGAAAACGCAAAAGAGACTCTTACGCGAAATCGCGAAGACGCGAAAAGAAAGGACGAGGCTTTCTCCACTCGACTGCACTTGTAGGATAGGAAGGTCTCTTCTTTTCGCGGCTTCGCTTGAAACTCCTTTTTACTGTGTTCCCGTGCCACTTAATTCTGATTCCGGGTACCAGGTGAGTGCGCCGCTTAAAATTCAGGTTGACGCGGCCAGGTAGTTCTATATATGTTCCATACTTCTGACTTCGCTCTAAAAAAGGGCGAGGCTCAGCTGCGACTTGAAAATTGAATAGACCCTTCAACCCTGCCCTGACAGGCGGGGAACGGGTGGGGTGCGCACGAAATCTGACGGGGCGCGCTCCCCACGCTTCGGCCCTAGCTTACGACGACTGCATGCATACATGTTGATTTTCAGGTGGTTTTTCAGGGCTTAACAGATTGAAATATAACAGTCTTTTCTCCTTGTATGCACGTATGCATGCGTTGGTACATACACAGACCATCCGGTGATTTTGCGCCAGTCAAATGATGAACAGCCCGCTCTACGGCGTCGCGGTGGCAGCCGGACCGCCAGTGCCATAGCGCGACTTGAATTCGGTCAGAAATTCATCGAGCGTATCGGCCGAAGCCACCCGTTTGACGAGACTCTTGTAGTCGTCATTCGTCACGTCCGGCGAATGGGTAATCATCGCAAATGCTTTTGCCTCGGGCGACATCGACATTTTAGCGTCGTAACGTGATCTCAATCGTTCCAGCGACGCACTGTCGCCCGACAGCGAATAACCCACGCACGCCCGCATCAGATCCATCCGCTCAATCGCGCTCAAAGGTTTGTCGTCTTTATACCGCGTATCCAGCAAGGCCTCTGTTTTCGCCGCAGCCGCAGGCCATCTCTGCGAGTCCCAGTAAATGTCAGCGCGCAACCGGTCAGCTTCCAGACTCAAATCCGTTGCAATGACGTCGAGGGCTTGATCGAAATTCTTCGTGTCCGCTAGCGCCCTCGCTTCAATGAGGTCACGCTGCACGATAAGGTCGTCCGGCAATCGTGCTTGCTTGCTCGATCGAATGGCAGCCAACGCCTTGCCCGGTTCATGGTCCAGCAAATAAACAAGGGCCAACCGCGTTGCCACCGACGCCTTCGCCACGCCCTCCAAACGATTGTCGACCTGATGCTGCAACAACTCCGCCGCCTGGGGCAACAGATCGATGGCGGCAAGCCGGTCTGCCAGTTTGCGGATCATGTCATCGCCTTGAGGCCCGACCGGCGTAAGTTCCTTATAGTCATAAAACAGCGCCAGAGCGGCCACCGGCGACAGGTGATCCGCTTTGCCGCCAATGAACAAGGACTCAAAAATCTTGGCCATCTGTGCCGCTGTCGACCGCGCCTCATCCGAGTCCGAGAAGTGGCGGACCGCAAGACGCATCGTGTTGAGACCGTCGCGAATTTTGTTGTGCGCAACATAAAGCTGACCAAGCTCTGTCAGCGTCTTCAGTTCAATATCATCGCCGCGCCATTGAAATCGCAACCGCTCAAGTGTCTCGATCGCCAATTCGATTTTTAACCTGCCCGATTTAGCCTTGAGCAATGTCCCTTCCAGCGTTGCCCGTGCAGCAACGGGACTGTAGGCCGAATTCATCAACTGATCGAAGAGCGCGATGGCAGTATCCGTCTTTTTGAAAGCGCCCTCGATCATGGCTCTCTCCAACGCGGCTTCTGCGGTCACCCTTGCAGACAGAGATTGCCATGGCATGGCTTCCAGAATTTGGCGCGCAGTTCCTGGTTCATCCAGTGCCAACGCCGCTTTCGCCAGTGCCACTCTTGCGCGGCCCTGCCATTCCGGCTGATACCGCGAAACAATTTTCAGCGCCGTCATCAGATTGCTTCGCGCCAGACGCCATTCACGTGCGCCGGCCGCCGCAATCCCGCGCCACAGCGCGGCATGTGGGTCATTGCCAAGTGCGTCGATCTTGAGATCATCAAGCGCCTCGCGATAACGCGCCATTTGTATATTGGCCAGCGCCCTGGCCACTCGGAACTGAGGATTGGCTTCGGCCGTACGGTCGTCATGCGAAATTGTCCGCAACACACCCAGCGCCTCGGCACCCAGGCCTTCCGCAATAAAGAAGCGCGCAAGCGCCATACGCGGAGGGCTCATTCCCCCCAAAGTCTGGGACGACTGCCGCAGCAGCTCAGATATGGTGTCTTCGCGTGTCCCCTTAATTTTTTTGCCCCAAGCCGCAAAATCAACAACGCCAAACCCCCCGGTCGACGGAAACGAGCTCTGCGATGTTGCCAGCGCCTGAACAAACTGCGCCGCCGACACACTCAATCCTGAGGGCCGCCCAATGACAATTTCGTCGCCTTCAACCACCACCGCCAGGTCATCCGCAATAGCTTGCACCACAAGTCCTTGCTGCGAGGCTAGCGCCACAAACTCGACAAAACTTCGTAAGTCCAAAAGCCCGCGCGCCGGCGCAAAACTCAGCACGGCGGCCATCCGGTCCTCGACTTCAGGATCCTTGATCCAGACGACTTGAGTGGCGCCAGGCATAAACGCCCGCATCTTGGTCGCCGAGCCCACCGTTTGGCGGACAAGTTGCAACTGCGCCGGTAAGTCCGGCACAGTGTTGCCGATCGCCAGAACCCAGCTATTACCAACCGCCGCAGCGCTTACCGACATGGAAACAGGAGCCTCAAGGCGAAAACCTGTGACCCCCGGCGCAACTTCTGCTGGTGCCGACAAAGGGCGCGCGGGCGAATTCACCAACGCAGAAAGTTCGCTCAGATCCATGGCTTCTGTCGTTTCCACGACCACCCAAACCGCCAAACCTCGCCTAAAAATGGCAGCAGCAGGCAATTTCGAATAAGGCAATTCGAGCCTGAGCATGGATCCAAATATTTCAGCTCTTGCTTTGCCCGGCGCCGCAGGAGTCGATGCGACCAGAGGCGCCAACGCCGCCGCCAAATCCGATTGTCCAAGACGCAAATTGGGCGGTAGCGGATCGCCAGGCTGTGTCTCCGTCGCGGCTGCGAGCAAGGCGGCACTATCGCCATGTGCCACTTCCGGCGCCAACGCACCGTGCACGACAGGCTCATCCACCAGCGCTGCCGTAGCCTCGGCACCTTTGCGCGGCAATGGCGCAAAGACAATCGTATCCGCGATCAACACTGGCGGCGCGGGAGAATTCTCCGTGGCCTCGGGAATAATGATTTTCGGCGCACCCTCGGCCATCAGTCGCTCCTCAGCAACCGTAGCGTCGGACTTTGGTTCAAGGAGTTCGAGAGCGATTTGGCCATTTTCGCTCACATCGCGAAAGTCCGCTTCGCGATCAACATCAAACTCAAGCCGCAGCTTTCCTTCAACTATGCTGGAACGGGCAGCGCGAATCCATGCAGGTGGCGCTTCGGAAAATCGCGTGAGATTGACTTTCGCCGGTTTCGTGAAATTGACCTGCAAAATCCCATCGGCAAGTTTGGCCGTGTAGCCGATCTTCCCCGTGTAGTCGAACTGCAACCTTGTCGTTCGTTCGCGCTCGGTGGCACGCACAGTCAGAAACTGCTTGGCCTTCACGCCATCCGGCGCTGGCGGCGGCGCAGGGTCACCTTTGAACGATGGCGGCACAAGGTCAAAAGAATACCGCACAGCATGATTGGTTGTCTTGACCCGGACCGGACCCTTGAGCGCAAAGCGCAGTGACCTGCCGTCCGCGTCGCGGCGCACCAAAGCCACATATGGCTCAAGCGCTTTCGCGAGCGCGCCGGTGTCGGCGTCAAAGCTGCGGTCGAACGTAATGATCAGCACGCCGTCGCCAACCTGCGCGGCACCCGAGACTTCTTCATTCCAGTCGAACATTACGCGCGCAAATCCATCTTGCACGCTGGCTGAAACCTTGGCTTGCGGTCGCGCGATCTCTTCGGCGAAAGCCGGCAAAACCACGGCCACAACCAGTGCGGCAAAAATTACGATCAAACGCAACGCAAACATCCGTATCCGCTAGTCTTTGAAGCAACTGACTCTAGCGGGAACGCAGTTAAGCCGCCGTTAAGGTTCAGCTATGCGGCGGCGATTCAGCAGCAGGCTTAACCTCTGCAGGCGCTTCTGAAGTGTCGGCTTCCGCAACTGGCTCAACCGGCGCCGGAGGCGCTGGCAACGCGACGGGTGGCACAACCGGCGTAAGCTGACTGAGTCTCATCCGCTTGGCGAGCATGACCGTTAAATCCTGAGCCTTTGAAGGCTCCATCGCCGCCAATATCGCTCCAATCTTTACCGGCTTCATGCGAGACGCAACGTCCACAAGAATTGCCCGGTCCAAGCGATTGAAAATACGCGCCGCATCGTCAGGCTTCATGTTTTCGTATGACTTCACCAGTGATGCGAGCTGCGACTCTTCCAGCTCATTGCGCTTGGCCATCATAACGTCAAGCTTTTGCTCCAGTCCTTTGAGATTGGCCAAGCGTTCGGCAATTTGCTTCTCTGCCGCCAGCAAAAGTTGTTCGCGCAGACCAAGATCCCGTTCACGCGCATCAAGCGCGGCCCGGCGATCTCCAAGTTTCTGCAAAACGTCAGCTTCACCCTTGGTCTGCGCTAACCCGCTATACACCTGAGATTGACTGGCCGCGTCACCACCATGTGCGTCGCTGGAACTGGCCGCCGGAGCAGTCTCACCGTGCCCGCTCTCAGGTGCCTTTGAAGTTTCATCTGCTTTGCCGCCACTTGCGTGACTTTCCGGCTCTGCCGCTTTCTCGCTCTCAGCAGGCGCGGGAGGTTCTGCGGGCGTGGACGCCATCGCGCCAATGCGCAGTACCAGCAGCACGCCAGCAGCACCCATGAGTGTCGGCAATAATCGAACGCGCGATGACATTGTTGAAGCTCCTAACCGATCGCACTGCGCGCACGCAGCGCGTCAAGTGCGGGCCTGGAATGGGATTTCAGAGCCGGAATGGCCTGCGCACGTAAAGGGTCGATTTGACGGCCGGCCCGCTCACTCGCTTTCATCAGGATCGCCAGTTCATCACCGATCCCTTGAGCGTGTTTGATTCTTTCCTCAAGGTCTTGGCCGGACGATTCCGCAGCGCTTTTCAAGCCCTGGATTCCCGCTTCAGCGCGCGCCGCAGCGACGTTGAGCTCGCGGATAACACCGGCAATCTCGGTCTGCACACTCCGCATACCCTGCAAGCGCCGGTCGAGGCGGAAGGCGAAATAAATTGTCGCCCCCAACAAGGCGATAACCACAACATCAATAACGAATGCTTCACTCATGCTCGCGCCCCTGTATGCGACCGGCGGCCGCGTTCTGTAGATTCAACCTTGACCGCAACTTGGTGACCGATCCGACCCATTCGCCCGCTCAGAAATCCAACCCCACCACACCGCAATTCGATACGCGCATCAGGACCGACATTAAGAAGCAGTGTCTGACCAACTTCTAAGTTCATCACATCATTGAGCGACATCGGCATCTCGTCGAGAACCGCCTCAAGCTCGACAGAGGTGCTCCATAATTCCGTGGCCAAATGGCCTTCCCAGATCGAGTCACGGCCGAATTTTTCACCCATGAACATCTGCAATAGCAGTTCACGGATGGGCTCAAGCGTCGCATATGGCAACAACAATTCGATGCGTCCGCCCCGGTCTTCCATGTCAACACGAAGCTTCACCAGGACCGCAGCGTTTGCGGGCCGCGCGATGGCGGCAAAACGGGGATTGATCTCCAGTCGATCAACGGTGAACTTGACCTTCGACACGGGCTCGAAGGCAACACCCAGATCCAGCAGCACCACCTCGAGCATACGTTGCACAAGCGTCCGCTCGATCGTGGTGTAAGGACGTCCTTCAACGCGCATCGCCGCTGTGCCACGCCGCCCGCCAAGCAACACATCGACGATCGAGTAAATCAAACTCGAATCGACAGTCAACAGGCCGTAATTGTCCAATTCCTCGGCGCGAAAGACGGTCAAGATAGCCGGCAAAGGGATGGAATTCAAATAGTCGCCAAACCGTGTCGAAGAAATATTCTCTAGACTGACTTCAACATTGTCGGATGTGAAGTTGCGCAAACTCGTCGTCAGCAAGCGCACAAGGCGGTCAAAGACGATTTCAAGCAGAGGCAAGCGCTCGTAAGACACCAGCGCTGAATTGACGATCGCCATAATGCCAGTGCGATCCGGAGCTCCACCCCCTCCCCCGTCAAAGCCCAGCAACGAATCGATTTCGTTCTGATTGAGAACACGCGCCGTCGCCCCTGCCTCAGGCTCCGCTTTCTCATCAGCCATGGCAGCCCACTCTGCCGCCGCAGCATCTTCCTCTGCCCCGGCAGCAGGCGCTGTGGCAGCATCGCCCGCCGCCACCGCCGCGTCAGGCTTTTGTTCCACATCTTCCAACTTAACGTCGTCAGCGTCGCCGCTCATAGGCCACCTGTGAGTTACTGAATAATCATTTCGCGGAACAAAACGCTCTTCACTTTTACGGGCTCCGCCGCCAGGGTCACGCGCCGCAGTAACTCTTCCTTAAGGCGGAACATGGCTGACGAACCGCTCAAATCCTCAAGCCGCAGTTCACGCAAATAGGTCTGAAGCTGATCGATGACACGCGGCATAATCAGTTCAAGATTCGCTGTTGCCGTTTCATCGCCGTCCTCCAGCTCAAGCGAAACCGCGAGCTTCAAGAACACGGGCTTGTCGCCGCTTGAAGCCACATTGACCAGAATATCCGGAACCTCAAAGAACACAGGATGCACTTCTGCGGCTCCCGCGTGCTCCTCGCCATGTGCGCCCGGCGCTCCACCTTCGGCCACAACCTCTTCGCCACCTGTGAACAAGAAGAAATAGACGCTTCCCACCACCAGCAGCAACGCCACGGGCGCGCCAACAAACATCAGCATTTTCTTGGTCAGCAAAAAGCCAAACCGCGATTTTGGCATTGCCGCCGCATCGCCGTCTTCGGCTTCGCCTTCTGGCTTGGCTTTTTCCTTGTCTTTGGCCGCGTCTTTATCGCTTGACATTTTTGACCCACCGCTCCGTGTACAGACGAATTATCGTTTCTGACGCCTTAAAATGCACCTCGTCTGGTTAAATTTCAGTTCTCCCCCGGCATTTTTTACCCGGCAAACAGCACCGCCTTAACGAAACACTACATAGGAAATATCAGCATTTCCGCGCGATAAGGCTTTGGCACATCCACTGCAGTAGCAATCCCGACACCGGCGATCATGCCGGAGTCAGCGGAGTGGTGGCCGCAATGGACAATTCCTTGCTCGTCGGTTTGACGGCGCAAATGACTTTGCGCCGGAATATGGAAATTATCTCGAACAATCTCGCCAACGTTTCAACCTCAGGGTTCAAGCGCGAGACGCCTGCCTTTGAAGAATTGCTGGTCCCGGTCGAAGCCGCAGACGCCTCCCTGCGCGAGGTCTCATTCGTCCGCGATTGGGGTGTCGTGCGCGACATGTCCGCGGGCCCTATGCTACAAACAGGCTCACAGCTAGATGTCTCCGTGCAAGGTGAAGGCTTCCTGGTCGTCCGCACGGAGGCAGGCGAGCGCTTTACACGTGACGGTCATCTGAAACTAGATGCCCAGGGCCGCATAGTCACGGCGGATGGCCATCCCGTGTTGTCCGATGGTGGTGAAGTGACAGTTCCCCCCGGAGAAAGCGATCTCAGTATCGCGGCTGACGGCACAGTCTCGACCAAACTGGGAGCCATCGGAAAATTCCGCGTTGTCACCGTGCCTTCGCACACTTTGCGCAAAGAAGGGTTTAATCTCTACACCTCGGATGCGCCGCCCTCGCCGGCCACCGATGCGCGCATCGTGCAGGGAGCAATTGAACGCTCCAACGTTGAGCCTGTTGTCGAGATGACCAAAATGATCGAGGTCATGCGCGCCTATCAGTCTTCGACCGAAATCCTGAATGCAACCGACGACTTGATACGCAAAGCCATGCAACGGCTTGGCGAAGTCAAGGTCTGAAAGGAGTAACCAGCCATGAGATCGCTCACCATCGCATCATCGGGCATGTTGGCTCAACAGCTCAACGTTGATGTGATCTCCAACAACATTGCCAACATGAACACCACAGGCTTCAAGCGCCAGCGTGCCGAATTTCAGGACATGCTTTATCA